>JAWOJB010000076.1:0-51018 GCA_046484325.1 Acidimicrobiia bacterium
CGAGACCGTCCCCGCCCCCTGAGTCAGGACCGCTGGCGGACCGCCTCGAACAGCACCACCGCGGCGGCGGCCGCCGCGTTGAGGGAGTCGGCGCTCCCGATCATCGGGATTCGCACCGACTCATCGGCGGCTCGCACCCAGGCATCGGACAACCCGTACTGCTCGGAGCCGATGACCACCGCCACCCCACCGTGGTAGTCGGCGTCCCAGTGGAGCCGGGACGTCTTCGGGGAGGCGGCGACGAGGTGGATGCCGGCCTTCCGAAGCCTCCTCGTCGCCGTCTTCGTGTCGGAGATCCCGAGGGGGACGGTGAAGAGGGTCCCGAGGGAGGCGCGAATGACATTCGGGTTGAAGGGGTCGGTCGTGGGGTCACAGACCAGCACCGCCCGCACGCCGGCGGCGTCGGCGGTGCGCAGCATCGTCCCGAGGTTGCCGGGCTTCTCGATCGACTCCACGATCAGGAGCAGCGGGTCGCCGCTCAGATCGATGGCATCGAAGTCGGTGTCGAACTTGCGGGCCACGGCCATGAGGCCCTCCGGCCGGTCCCGGTAGGAGGCCCGTCGGAAGGCGGCCTCGCCCAGTTCGACGGTCTCGGCCCCGGCCGCCACGGCTGCCCGGACCAGGCTCGGCTCGTTCTTGCCGAGGTAGAGCGACGGACAGTGGTAGACCGAGACGAGATCGATCCCGGCCTCGACCGCCCTGCTCAACTCACGGAAGCCCTCGACCACGAAGAGACCGGATCGGTCGCGCTGGCGTCGCTCGCGCAGGAGGACGAGTTGCTTGACCCGCGGATTCTGGGTCGAGGTGATCGGCCTCGCGGTCATCCGGCCCGAGAGGCTACTCGTCGGTTCCCCCCATCTCCCTGTAGGCCTCGACCAGCCGCGTTCGCGCCCGATGGAAGGCGACCCGGACCGCCCCGGCGGGGAGACCGAGGCGGCGGCCGATGGCGGCATGGTCGAGTCCCTCGACCTCCCGCATCCACAGCAGCTCCCGGTCCCTGTCGGCGAGGGAGTCGAACGCCCGGCGGACGGCGGCATGCTCGTCGTGGTCGACCGCCAGGTCCTCGGGCGTGGCGGGGGGGACCCCGACCAGGCCGAAGCGCACCCGTCCCCGGTTCCGTAGGTGACTGCGGAACCGGTTCCGGGCGATCGTCCAGAACCACGCCTCGAACCGCTCCGGGTCACGGAGGTCGCCGATCCGCCGCACCACGCCTTCGCAGGTGTCGGCGGCGAGATCGGAGGCGTCGGCGTGGGACAGGCCCATCGCCCGATAGAACGCAAAGATCCGTGGATGGCCGCCGTCAAGGATCACGCCGAGGGCGATGCGGTCACCGGTGCGTGCCGCTGCAATCGACTGGAGCGCCGGCGGCCATGGGCGATCGTCGGGCGGGCTGCCCTTCGACTGCATGAAGCCAGCTTACGACCTCGGGCTGCGAGGCCTAGGGCCGCCCGCCCCCCGAACCCTGCCCGGGGGTCTGGGGCTGGCTGCCCTGTCCGGGGGTCTGGGGCTGGCTGCCCTGTCCGGGCGTTTCGGGCTGGCCGGTCTGGGCGGGCTTCGCAACGAGCGATCCGAGCGTGCGGGCGATGAGGCGAACCTCCTCGCCGCGGTTGGAGTCGGATGCAGTGTCGGGCTCCGGGACCGCCTGCATCGCTTCGATCATCGCCAGTAGTTCCTGGACATCGGCGCGATCCGCGGCGGCCCGCTCGGCCACCCGTTCGACTGCGACGAGCGCCCGACCGACGTGACCCCGGTCGATGAGCACCTCGACCTCGGCGAGGCGCTCGGTGGCTCGATCCGCGCCCCAGGGCGTCAGGTCCACCACCCACTCTCCGGCCCGGTCGAACGGGTGGAGCAGGTCCCCGGGGACCGAGTCGTCGGCCACGGCAGCCAGCGAGGCGAACGCGAGCGCGCAGAGAGTTGCGGCGAGTGCCAGAACCCGCAGGCTCGACCGGCCGGTGGCGCCGACCGGGTCGGGCATGACGGCCGGACGCGTCGGAGCCTCGGCGCGCAAGTGATGTGCGTACCGCCGAAGGGCATCGAGGGCGTCGGGCCGCTTTGTCATCTCACGAATACTGTCCTCGTACCAGCTCCAACGTTACGCCGGATCCGGCCGGGAGCCGCCCTCCGACCAGCGCTCCCGATGGACGACCGAGCCGGCGGACCGCGGTCCTCGTGCCAGTGAGCCACTCGGTCGGTCGGGAGCCGGTCGGCCGATGGTGACCACCCCGATCGGCGTCACCTCGGCGGGGATCCCGAGCAGGTCACGGAGGCCCGGGATGGAGTGCACCCCGAGGAATCCGGCGGCGAGGCCCTCGTCGACGGCGGCGAGGAGGATCAGCATGAGCGCGGCACCGGCATCGACCCACCAGTACGGGACCGGCCACTCGATCTCCCGCCCGTCGGCGTCGAGCTTGTCGGGCTCCCGATAACGCCGGTGGTAGTCATCCTCGCTCACGCAGACGACGACGTGGACCGGGGCCCGGGAGATCCACGGATCGAACCCTTTCGCTACATAGCCGTCCTCGCCCGCCAGCCGGGCGATCTCGGCTCGCAGGCCCGGCTCGGTGACGACGACGAACGACTGCCCCTGGGTGTTGCCGGCGCTCGGGGCCCGCCGCCCCGCAGCCACGATGCGCTCGATCACGCCGTCGGCGATCGGCTCTTCGAGGTAGTTGCGTATCATCCGGCGCCGTCGTACGACGTGTGAGAACTCCATGCACCGCACCCGTCAGCGGTCGTCGAGGGGCGTGGAAGGTCCCTGCAGGTGCCCGAACCGGACCGCCCTCGTGAGCCCGACGACCACCGCAGCCACCGCCACGGCGAGGAGGAGCAGCGTCGTGGCGGTCCCGAGCACCAGGGCAGAGGCCAGCGCAACCGCCAGGCCGAGGCCGGCGAGGCCGAACAGCAGAGCCCGCGGACGTCCGCCCGCGTCGATGAGCCTGCCCGGCTCGACCGTCGCAAACCAGATCAGGATCCCTCCGGTCACGAGGAGCGTTGCCACCTGGACCATCCCCGCCGTGCCGAGGAAGGTCAGGTAGAGGGCGCCTGACGCCACCGCCAGGCCGAGCCCGACCTCGCCGAGCATCCGCCGCAACGGGCCCGGACCGGGTGGAGGAGTGCTCACAAATCCTTGACCGCTGTCACGACGTCGCTGATCCCTCGTTTGGCATCGTTGAAGAGCATCACGGTGTTCGGCAAGTAGAAGAGCGGGTTGTCGATGCCGGCGAAGCCGGGGGCGAGGCTGCGCTTCACGACCACCGCGGTGCGAGCCTTGTCGACGTCGAGGATCGGCATGCCGTAGATCGGGCTGGAGGCGTCGTCGCGGGCTGAAGGGTTGACCACGTCGTTCGCTCCCACCACGAGTGCCACGTCGGCGCGCGGGAACTCGGCGTTGATGTCGTCGAGGTCGTAGAGGCGGTCATAGGGCACGTCGGCCTCGGCGAGCAGGACGTTCATGTGGCCGGGCATGCGTCCCGCCACGGGGTGGATGGCGTAGCGCACGTCCACGCCGCGCTGGCCGAGGAGGTCGGCGAGCTCCCGAAGGGCGTGCTGGGCCTGGGCGACGGCGAGGCCGTATCCCGGGACCACGATGACCGACTTGGCGTAACCCAGCATGGCGGCCACGTCCTCGGCATCGGCCCGGCGGGCGGTGCGGTCGCCGTCGGCGGCGGCAATCGCCGTGGTCTCGTCGCCCCCGAAGGCCCCGAACAGCACGTTGCCGAGGCTGCGGTTCATCGCCTTGACCATGATGCGCGTGAGGATGAAGCCGGACGCCCCTACCAGGGCGCCCGAGATGATGAGGGCGTTGGAGTCGATGACGAACCCGGCCGCCGCCGCCGCCAGCCCGGATGCGGCGTTGAGGAAGGAGATCACGACCGGCATGTCGGCCCCGCCGATCGGGAGCACCCGCGTGATCCCGAGGCCCAGGGACGCACCCATCACGAGCCACAACGCGGCCGGTGTGCCTTCCAGCGCCAGCCACACCCCACCGGCCAGGGCCAGGCCGGCCAGTCCGATGTCGATGAGTCGCTGGCCGGGCACGACCACGGGGCGTCCCGGCACGAGTCCCTGGAGCTTGCCGAAAGCCACGAAGCTCCCGGAGAAGGTGATCGAGCCGATCAGTGCCGACAGGGCGATGGAGACCAGCGTGCGGAGCAGGAGGTTCTGGCCCTCGAGCAGTTCCACGGCGGCCACGAGCGCCGATGCACCGCCGCCGAACCCGTTGAAGGCGGCGACCATCTGCGGCATCGCCGTCATCGCCACCCGTTTTGCCAGCACGGACCCGATCCCGGCGCCCACCACGAGCCCGGCGGCGACCGTTCCGTACGAGAGCACCCGCCGATCCAGCAGGGTCACGACGATCGCGACCAGCATCCCGACGGCCGCGATCCGGTTGCCCGAGACGGCCGTGGCCGGCGACGACAGGCGCTTGAGCCCGACGATGAACGCGACGGCGGCACCGAGGTAGAGGAAGCCGGCGATGGCGGGATTCACGACTCGTCCTTGCGGAACATGCCGAGCATGCGGTCGGTGACGAGGAATCCGCCTACGACGTTGACGGTGGCGAAGGTCACGGCGACGAACCCGAGGATCACCGCCAGCCTCTGGTCGCTCCCGCCGGCTGCCACGATGGCGCCGATGACGCTGATCCCGGAGATGGCGTTGGATCCGGACATCAGCGGGGTGTGGAGCGTCGGCGGCACCTTGGTGATGACCTCGAACCCCGTGAACCCTGCCAGCACGAACACCGTGATCGGGATGAGCAGATCAGCCATCAGTTCACCTCCAGAGCGGCGAGGACGGCGGGGTGCACGACCACCCCCCCGTGGGTCGCGCACGACCCTCGAACGATGTCGTCGTCGACCTCGACGTCGATTGAACCATCGGATTCGAGGAGCTCGACGAACGCCGCCACGTTCCGGGCGTACATCTGGCTGGCATGGCCGGGGGTCCGAGAAGCCAGGTCGGTCGCCCCCATGATCGTCACCCCTCCGTGCACGATGGTCTCACCGGGGCGGGTGAGGGCGCAGTTCCCGCCGGTCGAGGCGGCCAGGTCGACGATCACGGCTCCGGGCCGCATCGCCTCCACCGTGGCCTCCTCGATCAGGCGCGGTGCGGGACGGCCGGGCACCGCGGCAGTGCAGATCACGGCATCGGCATCGACGACGTGGCCGGCGAGCCCCTCGATCACCCGCCGCTGCTGATCCTCGTCCAGTTGGCGGGCATAACCGCCCGCGGCAGCGTCGTCCTGAGGCTGTTCGACCGCCTCGATGAAGGATGCCCCCAGGCTCTTCACCTGCTCGGCCGCCGCCGAACGCACGTCGAACCCGGACACCACCGCCCCCAGGCGGCGTGCCGTGGCGATCGCCATGAGCCCGGCAACCCCGGCTCCCAGCACCAGCACCTTGGCGGGTCGCAGCGTGCCCGCAGCCGTGGTCAGCATGGGGTAGAACCGGTCGCCGGTCACGGCGGCCTCCAGCACGGCCTGATACCCGGCGACCGTGGCTTGGGACGAGAGGGCGTCGACCACCTGCGCCCGGGTGGTGCGCGGCACCAGCTCGAAGGCGAAGGCGGTGGCGCCGGCGGCGGCTGCCGAGGCCACCCATGCCGGGTCGTCGAGCGGCCGGAGCAGGCCCAGGACCGCCCCCGGAACCGCGAGCCGCTCCAGCGGTCCTGGTCTTCCCACCGTGGCCACCAGGTCCACCTCGTAGACGCCTCCGGCGTCGGTGATGCCGGCGCCTCGGTCGACGTACTCGTGATCACGATGGCCGGCCTGGAGACCGGCTCCGCTCTCGACGACGATCTGGTGGCCGCGGGCGGCGAGCCGGCCGGTGACGTCCGGTGTCATCGACACCCGGCGCTCGTCGTCGGCCGCCTCACGGGGTACTCCGATGCGCATGTGTCGCATGGTGGCAGATGCGGCCCGCCCGTCGGGAATTGGCCGGTCGGCCCCGACCGGCCGGATGCGATGGAAGACGCCGGCGGCGCCGATTCCTGCCACACTCCGGGCCGGCATGACCTATGTGTCGCCGCTCGATTCGGCGCCCGTGCTGTGGACCCGGGGAGAGGGCTGTCAGGAGCTCGCCGCCGCCCTGTCGGTGGGCGAGCCGGTGCGGGTGGTCGACGATCTCGTCGACACGGCGGTGCGCAAGCGGGCCGGCCTGCTGGTCGCCCGCCGGCTGCCGGGCTCGGACCTGCTCTCGGTGGCCGTCCCGGTCGACCTCGCCCTCGGCGACGCGGGGGCGGTGGTGGCGGCCGTGGCCGGTGGGCCCCACTCCCTGCTCGCCGCCGGGGTGGCGGCGCGCCTCGGCGATCGATTGGGCGTCGCCGCCTCGATGGTGTGCGCGGTGAGGCCCGGGGACGACCGGGAGCAGGCGCTCGCCGTCATCGAGGACATCTACCGGCGGGTCCCTGTGCTCGAATACCGGATCGTCGAGGCCGAGGACGCCCAGCAGTTGGTCGGGCAGCTGCCCGACGACCCCCTGCTGGTGCTGGGCGCACCCGGCGGCAACTGGTTCCAGCGGGTGCTGTTCGGGCGCGGCGTTCGCCTGCGCCAGCGGGCACCCAACGGGGCCGTGGTCGTTCGGGCGGTCCCGCCGCGAGTCTTCGGCCTGATGGGTGAGCCTGTCTTCATCTCCCCGCTGCGGGAGGCCGGCGACGTGCTCCGCACCCATCCCGAGTCGGTCCTGGCGGTCGTGGAGGGCGGGGTCCTGGTCGGGCTGGTCCGACGGGAGGTGCTCCAGCGCGCTGCACCTGGGCGTGCGGTCTCGGAGCTGATGGATCCGCCGGTGTCCGTGTCCTTCGATGCCACCATCGAGGAGGCGGCCCCGCTCTTCGTCGGGTTCGGCGACGACCCGGTCCCGGTGGCCGGCCGCAACGGCGAGCTGGTGGGCGGCCTCGTCCGGCCCGGGTAGCGGCGAACCGCTCGGGAGGTCAGAATGTCGAGCATGGTGCTCGACTCTCCCCAGGCCACGACCGGTCGCCGGATCTGGAGGGCCACCTGGATCTCGTTGCTGGTGCTCGTCGTCGTGTTCCACGTCGCCGGGGGCTGGTACTTCGGGAGCGTGCTGGTGGCCGACGGATTCGAGCCGGCCGGCCCCGACACCACGCCCAACGTGCAGGTGGTGACGGCCGACGCCGACACGGTGGAGCTACGCCCCACCGTCGACGACCTGACGGCCCTCGTCCGTCCGGGCATCTTCGGCCTGGCCCACGACGGGGGGTACGGCCAGCTCGGCGTCATCCTCTCCGACGGCGCAACAGTCGTTCGGGCCTTCGACCCGCTGGATGGCGGCGCCCCGGTCGTCGGTGGCGCGGCCCGGATCGACGGGTTCGCTTTCCCCCCCGACCCCGCCGCCGCCCTCGGCCGGCCCGTCGAGACGGTGACCTACCCGTCGCCGCTCGGCGACTTCGAGGCATGGCAGGTGGACGGAACCCGGCCCGACTGGGTGATACACGTGCACGGGAAGGGCTCTTCGCCGTCGGAGGCGATCCGGCTGATGCGCCCCCTGGCCGACGCCTCCTATCCGCAGCTCGTGATCACCTACCGCAACGACGAGGGCCAGCCGGCCGACCCCTCGGGGTACTACCAGTACGGGGCCACCGAGTGGGAGGATGTGGCGGCAGCCGTCGAGTACGCCAGGTCGCAGGGCTCCCAGCGGGTGATCCTCGTCGGGTACTCGACGGGTGCGTCGCACGTGCTGGCCTACCTCTACCGGGCGCCGCGGGAGAGGGTGGCGGCGGCGGTGCTCGATGCTCCCAACATCGACTTCTCCACCACCGTCGACTTCAACGCCGCCCAGCGCCAGGTGCCCCTGCTCGGGATCCCCATCCCGCAGAGCCTCACTTTCCTGGCCAAGTGGTACGCGTCGTTGCGGACGGGGGTGAACTGGGAGTCGATCGACTACGTCGACCGGGCGGACCGGCTGGCGGTGCCCACGCTGGTCTTCCACGGGACGGAGGACCGTTCGGTGCCGCCGGCGTCGAGCCGGGCGTTCCAGGTGGAGCGCCCCCAGTTCGTGACCCTCGTCGAGGTCGGCGGAGCCGGGCACGTCGAGAGCTGGAACGTCGACCCCGAGGCGTACGAGAGCCGGGTGCTCGCCTTCCTCCAGGCCTCGGGCGCTTGACCGGCATCGCCG
Source organism: Acidimicrobiia bacterium (assembly GCA_046484325.1). Lineage (GTDB taxonomy): Bacteria > Actinomycetota > Acidimicrobiia > Spongiisociales > ZC4RG35 > JAWOJB01. Next base: position 8,139 of record JAWOJB010000076.1, read on the forward strand.
CACCCGCCGCCGGTCGGTGAGAGGAGGCCGTCCATGGGCGACCGGGAGGTGATGATCCGGCTCGATCGGGTCGGGAAGCTGTACCCGGGGGCGGCCACGCCGGCAGTCGGCGAGCTCAGCCTGGAGATCCACTCCGGCGAGGTGATGGCGCTCATCGGGCCATCGGGATGCGGCAAGACGACAACGCTCAAGATGATCAATCGCATCGTCGAGCCGACGTCGGGGGCGGTGTGGCTCGGCGGCCGGGACACCGCCACCATCCCGGCCCATCTGCTCCGGCGCGACATCGGCTACGTCATCCAGCAGGTCGGGCTCTTCCCGCACCGGACCATCGGCGAGAACATCGCCACGGTGCCGCGGCTGCTCGGATGGGAGCCGGCCCGGATCGTCGAACGAGTTACCGAGCTCGCCGAGCTGGTGGGGCTCGAGCCGGAGATGATGGGCCGGTATCCGGCAGAGCTGTCGGGTGGCCAGCAACAACGCGCCGGTGTGGCGCGGGCGCTGGCGGCCGACCCGCCCGTCCTGCTCATGGACGAGCCGTTCGGGGCCGTGGACCCGATCGTGCGGAGCAGGCTCCAGGACGAGCTGGTGGCATTGCAGCGCCGGCTTCGCAAGACGATCGTGTTCGTGACCCACGACATCGACGAGGCGATCAAGCTCGGCGATCGGATGGCGATCCTCGACGTGGGCGGTGTGCTGGCCCAGGTCGGTGCACCCGAGGAGGTGCTCCGGTCACCGGCCGGCGCCTTCGTCGAGGACTTCCTGGGCGGTGAGCGCGGCCTCAAGCGCCTCGCACTCGTCACCGTCGCGTCGGCGCCTCTCGCCAGGGGTCCGATGGTCCAGATCGGTACCTTGCCCGGTGATGCGCGGCGGGTGCTCGCAGAGCTCGGTTCGGACTGGGTGGGGGTCCTGGACGGGGAGCGTCTCGTCGGGTGGATCTGGGGAGCAGAGATCGGGGACGAGCCGATCCCCGGCTCCGTGCCGCCCCGGCCGTTCCTGGTGACCCTCCAGCCGGATGCCACTCTCCGGCAGGCGCTCGACGCCATCGTCACCGTGCACACCCGGACGGTGGTGGTCGTCGAGGGCGACCGCTTCCTCGGCGTGCTGGATCTCGAGGGCGTCGCCGGTGAGGTCACCGAGTGAGCGGTAGCCTCCTCGCCCAGGCGGGTGATCGCCCACTCATCGATTGGGACTGGATCCGGTTCAACGCGGATCGGATCTTCGAGCGGATCGTCGAGCACGTCGTGCTCACGGGGATCGCCGTCGGGGTGGGGCTGCTCGTGGCCATCGGGTTGGCGCTGATCGCTCTCCGCCACCGCCCGGCGTATGGCCCCATCACGGCCTTCACAAACGTGCTGTACACGATCCCGAGCCTGGCGCTCTTCGCCGCCTTGGTGCCGATCACGGGCCTCACCGTGCTCACCGCCGAGATCGGTCTCGTCGGCTACACGCTCTTCATCCTCGTGCGCAACATCGTGGCCGGCATCGACGGGGTGCCACGGGGCGTGACCGAGGCCGCCGACGGCATGGGCCTCACCCCTCGCCGAAGATTCTGGACCGTCGAGGTCCCGCTGGCCCTCCCGGTCATCATCGCCGGCGTCCGGATCGCCGCGGTGACCACGGTGGGGCTGGTGACGGTCACGGCCGTGATCGGTCTGGGGGGACTGGGGTTCTTCATCCTGCGCGGGGCCCAGACATTCTTCTGGACGTCGATCCTGGTCGGCACTCTCGGCTCGGTCGCCCTGGCCGTGGCCGTCGATCTCGGCCTGCTCTGGGTCGGGCGTCGCCTCACCCCCTGGGAACGCCGGGTGGCGCGATGACCGAATTCCTCACCCAGCTCGGCGAGTTCCTCATCGCGCCTTCCACCTGGTCGGGCTCCGGGAGCATTCCGACCCGCCTGGCCGAGCACATCTGGATGTCGATCGTCCCCACCGTGGTCGCCGGCATCGCCGTGCTGCCTCCCGCGCTGTGGCTCGCCCACCGTCGCCGGGGAGCAGCTCTGGCCGGGGCGCTCGTGAACATCGGGAGGGCGGTGCCGTCGTTCGGCATCCTCGTGATCGTGATGGTCCTCCTCATCCAGTTGGGCGTCTCGGTGCTGAGCCCGGTGCCCGCGATCGTGGCACTCGTGGCCCTGGCCGCCCCGCCGATGTTCACCAACGCAGTGGCGGGCGTCGAGACCGTGCCGGGCGAGGTGGTCGAGTCGGCTCGGGGGATGGGCTTCACCGGTCGCCAGGTGCTGGGCCGGGTGGAATTGCCCCTCGGGTCGCCGGTGATCGTCGAGGGCGTCCGGATCGCCCTCGTGCAGGTCATCGCAACGGCGCCCCTCGCCGCACTCATCGGCGGGGGTGGTCTCGGCCGGTTCATCGTGGATGGGTTCGCCAAGCAGCGGGGGGATGGGGAGCTGTTCGTCGGTGCCGTGCTCGTCGGGTTGCTGGCGGTGACCGCCCAATGGGGGCTGGGCGCCGTCGAGCGTCGGTTCACCCCGCCGGGCGTTGTCCGCCGGGACATCGGGAATGACCCGGCCCGCGGGTCGGTTGGGCAAGCCACCGGACCCACCTAGGGTCGCGGAGTAGGGCCCGTGCGCCCTGCGACAACCATGAGGAGGTACCCATGCGGCAGATTGCCCGCAGCCGGGTCGTCGGGGCGGCTCTGGCCGTGGCGCTCGTCGCCGCCGCCTGCGGGTCGGGTGGCGACACCGGTGACATCGAAGGCCCCACCGTCACGGTGGCGTCGTTCAACTTCAACGAGAGCACGATCCTGGCCGAGATCTACGCCCAGGTCCTGGAGAACGACGGGTACCCGGTCGCCCGCAGGCTCAATCTGGGGAACCGGGAGGTCGTGAAGCCCGCTCTCGAGTCGGGTGAGATCTCGCTGGTCCCCGAGTACGTCGGGACGCTCCTCGGCTTCCTCGGGGGTAGTCCGAGCGCCGACCCGGAGGCGACCTGGCAGGCCGCCAAGGACCTCTGGGAACCGGAGGGTGTGACGCTGCTCGCCTTCGCCCCCGGCGAGGACAAGAACGCCTATGTCGTGACCCGGGCGACCGCGGAGGCCCTCGGATTGTCCCGGGTCTCGGATCTCCAGCCGGTCGCCGGCGAGCTCGTGTTCGGGGGTCCGCCCGAGTGCCCCGACCGCGACCTCTGTCTCAAGGGGCTCGAGGAGGTGTACGGGCTCCAATTTGCCGAGTTCAAGCCGCTGGACGTCGGCGGCCCGCTCACCGTGGCCGCTCTCAAGGGCGGGGACATCGACGTGGCGCTGCTGTTCTCCTCGCAGGGCATCATCCTGGTCGAGGACTTCGTGGTGCTGGACGACGACCAGGATCTGAATCCGGCCGAGAACATCGTGCCGGCGGTCGCCCGAGAGGTCGTCGACGCCTACGGCGACGAGTTCGTCTCGCTCCTCGACTCCGTCTCGGCCCTCATCACGACCGAGGTGCTGATCGAGCTGAACCGCCGGGCCGACATCGATCAGGTGGATCCTGCCGTGGTGGCCAAGGACTGGCTGGTCGGTCAGGGCCTGATCGGGGGCTGAGCCCTCAGGGGCCAAGGGCGGGAGTCCCGATCGGTCGGGGCCCCCGTCTACCCTGCCCCCGCCGAGCCCAGGAGCACCGTTGTCCGTTCGCGGCTACTACCGCCATCCCACCATCCACCAGGACACGATCGTCTTCGTGTCGGAGGACGACTTGTGGTCGGTCGAGGCGACCGGGGGGGTGGCCGGCAGGCTCACCGCCAACCCCGGCCGCCAGTCCCATCCGAGGTACTCGCCCGATGGATCCCTGATCGCCTTCGTGAGCCGGGACGAGGGCCCCGCCGAGGTGCACGTCATGGAGGCCGGTGGCGGACCCAGCCGCCGGCTCTCGTTCCTGGGGGCGCTGACCGAGGTGGTGGGGTGGGAGCGTGACGGCGGCTCGGTCGTCGTCGCGACCGACCACGCCCAACCCTTCGCCGGATGGGCCCACCTATGGACGGTGCCCCTCGACGGCGCCCCGGCCGTCCGGCTGGGGCTCGGCCCGGCTCGCGCCCACTCCCGGCCGGCCCGGGGTGGGGGCGTCGTCATCGGCCGCAACTCGTTCGATCCTGCCCGCTGGAAGCGGTATCGAGGTGGTCGGACCGGCAGCATCTGGATCGACCGGGACGGGTCGGGCTCCTTTGCCGAGCTCGTCCGGCTGCCGGGCAACCTGGCCGACCCGATGTGGATCGGCCGGCGGATCTTCTTCCTGTCCGATCACGAAGGGCACGGCAACCTGTACTCGGTCACCGTCGCCGGTCGCGACCTCAGGCGACACACCGACCACGAGGACTACTACGCCCGATTTCCCTCGACTGACGGGCGCCGCATCGTCTACCACTGCGGGTCGGACCTCTGGCTGCTCGACCCGGCCGGAGCCGGCCCGGAGCGCCTCGACGTCGTGATCCCCTCCGCCCGTCCCCAGCTCGGGCGCCGATTCATGGCACCCACCAGGTACCTCGAGTCGGTGGCCCTGCATCCCCAGGGTCACTCGTTCGCCCTCACGGCCCGCGGCCAGGCGATCAGCCTCCCGCTCTGGGAGGGGGCGCCCTCCCGGCAGGGCCCCGCCTCCCGGTACCGCCGGAGGCTGGCCGGCTGGCTGGCCGATGGCGAGCGGGTCGTGATGGTCACCGACGAGACGGGAGAGGAGTCGCTGGTCGTGGAGCGCGCCGACCGCTCCGGCGAGCCGGTGCGGGTGGAGGGCGACTTCGGTCGGGCACGCTCGCTCGATCCCGCTCCGGCCGGGCCCGATCGGGTGGCGGTGACGAATCACCGCCACGAGTTGCTGCTCGTCGATCTCGTCCGCCGGACGTCGCGGGTCGTCCACCGGAGCCCGTATCACTGGATCACCGGGACCAGCTGGTCGCCCGATGGGCGCTGGTTGGCGTTCTCGGCGGCCTCGACCCGCACCACGCGGAGCGTCTTCCTCTACGACACCCGCAACCGTCGCACCCACACCGTGGGCCGTCCCGAGTTCGACGACGTGCTGCCGGCGTTCGACCCCGACGGCCGCTACCTGTACTTCCTGTCCGGCCGCTCGTTCGACCCCGTCGCCGACGTCCACTTCCACGACTACGGGTTCCCGCTCGGCTACTCCCCGTATCTCGTGATGCTCCAGAAGGGCCGTCCGTCTCCCTTCGACCGGGCGGCCCAGCCGCCCCGCCCGCCCGGTGCCCCCGCCTCCGGCAACGGATCGGGCGAGCCGCCGGCGTCCGCCAAGCCCGCGGGGGCCGAGCCGGCGGGCGAGGCGGCCGAGGTGGAGATCGATGTCGAGGGGCTGGCCGAGCGGGTGGTCCCGTTCCCGGTGTCACCGGCCCGCTATGCCGCCATCGTCCCGCTGAAGGGACGGGTGGTGATGCTCTCGTTCCCGGTCGAGGGGACGCTCGGCGCCGAGTTGTTCGCCGAGCCCGGCCCGCGGGGGAGGCTCGAAGCCTGGGACTTCGGGTCCGAGAAGTCCGAGCCGGTGGCCGAAGGAGTGTCCGGCGCCTTCGCCTCCTCCGACGGCAAGGTCCTCGGGATCCGCTCGGGGCGGCGGCTCCGGGTGGTACCGGCTGGGTGGAAGGACGACAAGTCCGGGAAGGACGGCCCCGGCCGGGACACCGGGTGGATCGACCTCGATCGGGTCCGGCTCGAGGTGATCCCGGCCGAGGAGTGGCGCCAGATGTTCTCCGAGGCGTGGCGTCTCCAGCGAGACCACTACTGGTTCGAGGACATGGCCGGCGTCGACTGGCTCGACGTGCACGACCGGTACGCGGCGCTCATCGAACGGCTGGGGAGCAGGTCGGAGTTCTCCGACCTGCTCTGGGAGATGCAGGGCGAGCTCGGCACGTCGCACGCGTACGAGCTGGGTGGCGACTACCGCCCGACTCCGTCGGTCACCCAGGGGTTCCTGGGGGCCGATCTCCGGCTCGACCGCGGCCGGTGGGTGGTGGACCGGGTGCCCCGCGGCGACTCGTGGGTGTCGGAGGCCAGGTCGCCCCTCGTCGCTCCGGGTGTCCAGATTGCCGCAGGGGACCGGATCGAGGCGGTGGACGGGGTGGCGGTTGGCCGTGCCACCGCACCGGCCGAGCTGCTGGTCGACCGGGGCGGCCGCCCGGTGTCGCTCACCGTACGTCGGGGCCGGTCGCGTCCCCGCACCGTGGTGGTCACCGCCCTGACGGGCGAGACCGCCCTCCGCTACCGGGACTGGGTCGAGGCGAACCGGGCGAAGGTCCGCGATGCCACCGGCGGCCGGGCCGGATACTTGCACATCCCCGACATGGGCGCCCTCGGCTTCAGCGAGTTCCACCGGGGGTGGCACCACGAGGTGGATCACGAGGGGCTGGTGGTGGACGTGCGGTTCAACCGGGGAGGCAACGTCAGCCAGTTGCTGCTCCAGAAGCTGCTCCGCCGCAGGCTGGGATACCGGGTCACCCGGTGGCGGGAGCCCTACCCGTTCCCGGATGACGCCCCGGCCGGGCCGATGGTCTGCCTCACCAACGAGAACGCCGGCTCCGACGGCGACATCTTCAGCCACACTTTCAAGCTCCACCGACTGGGGCCGCTCGTCGGCACCCGCACCTGGGGTGGCGTGGTGGGGGTCTGGCCCCAACAGTCGCTGGTGGACGGCACGATCACCACCCAGCCGGAGTTCGGCACCTGGTTCTCCGACGTCGGTTACGCCGTCGAGAACTACGGAACCGATCCCGACATCGAGGTGGTCGTCACCCCCCAGGACTATCGGGAGGGTCGCGATCCTCAGCTCGAGCGAGGGATCGCCGAGCTGCTGGCGCTCATCGAGGCGGCGCCCCCGCTCCCGGAGTTCGGGGCGCTTCCCTCGATGCGGCCGCCGCATCTGCCCCGCTGACGGAGCCGGACAGCCGGGCGCCCTCGCGGCGCCGCCCCCGCTGGGAGCCACACCGAGTCCGTCGGCCGTCTCACCGCCACCGCCGAGGCGGTGGCCGGCCCGGATCCCGCTCAGGGCCGCGGATTCGGCCGCCATCCGGGAGATGACACGGGATGAGACTCACACGAGCCGACGGCGGGGTCGCCCCCGCCTGGCTCGCCGCTCTCCCGCCTTCACCGCCCGGATCGAGGCGGCCGTGCCCCCCGAGGGGGGCACCCGCGACCCGTCGACGCGGGCCGGGCACGAGGCGGTCGAGGTTCCCGATGTGGCATCCATCGAGGGCGACCTCCTCTGGATTCGGCATCGCGGTTCGCGACTTGAGCGCTCCGGATGGCTGCACGGCGTGAACCCCCTACGCAGGCACGGCGCCAGTCCGATGAGGGCATGAACGGCCACCGGACATGACCGATTTCACCACATCCCTAGGCGACCATCCTCACCCACTGACCCGCCGCGGCTTGCTCCAAACGGCCGTGTACGCAGCGATCCCGGTCCTCGCCGCCGGGCATCGGGTCGCCAGGGCCGACTGCCACGTCGCCGAGACGATGACCGTCTGGCGTCTGGCATCCGACTGGGGCTATCCGAGAGGACCCAACGGCAAGACGAGGCTGGTGTCGAGGGCGTCGAGGAACGCGGCCAGCCATCGCTATGCACTGTCGGAGCGAGATGCGCTCGACATGAACCTCCACCTCTGCTCGTGTGCGCCGGCCTCCGCCCTCGTGGTCCGACAAGACGAGTTCATGACATTGTGGGACGAGCTCGCCTATCGCTGGTCCAACCCCTGGCTCGGACGGTCGGTCTGGGTGCTCGACGATCGTCACGTCTCCCGGCTCGCAGGAGGAACCGGCCGGCTCGCACGGGCGCTGAGCCCCGAGTCCGCGTCGGACGGGACCTGTCCGGACGACGGGGCCGACCCCGAGGCCGTGGCATCGGCCGTCCTGCCCTTCACCGGGCTCGCCGGGCTCGGTGCCCCTGCGCTCGGGGCCGGCCTGCTCTTGGCAGGGATGATCGGCTTGCGGAGCGCCCGGGGGGTGGGTCCGACGGTCACCGGTCCCCGTGTCCCCCGGCGGCGGCCGCGGGGCCGTCACGTTCGTCGCTGACGGCGGCTCAGGCGCGGGCCAGGCTCGCGGCGATCCGGTCGCCGATCTCGGATGTGGTCATCCCCATCGACGGCCCGCCCATGGTCCGCAGCTCGGGCAGCACCGCGGCGGCGGCCCGCTCGAGGGCGCCGGCGGCTTCGGCCTCGCCCAGGTGGTCGAGGCACATCGCCACCGACAGCACCGCCGCCACGGGGTTGGCCCAGCCACGCCCGGCGATGTCGGGTGCCGAGCCGTGCACCGGTTCGAACATCGACGGGTGGCGCCGCTCGGGATCGAGATTGCCGGAGGCGGCCAGCCCGAGCCCGCCCTGGAGGGCAGCCCCCAGGTCGGTCACGATGTCGCCGAAGAGATTGTCGGTCACCACCACATCGAAGCGCTCGGGCGACTGCACCAGGTAGAGGCAGGCGGCGTCGACGTGGACGTAGTCGACTTCGACCCCCGGATACCCGGCGGCGATCTCGTTGGTGGTGCGCTGCCAGAGGTCGCCGGCGAAGGTGAGCACGTTGGTCTTGTGGCACAGGGTCAGCTTGCCCCGCCGCCCCGCCGCCCGGTCGAAGGCGTACCTCACGACCCGTTCCACCCCGTGCCGGGTGTTGATCGACTCCTGGATCGCCACCTCCAGGGGGGTGCCGCGCTTGAAGGTGCCACCGGTGCCGGCATAGGGGCCCTCGGTGTTCTCACGCACGACGACGAGGTCGCACCGTTCGGGGGTGAGGCCGGCGATCGGAGTGGGCACGCCCGGGTAGAGCTTCACCGGCCGGAGATTGACGTACTGGTCGAAGTCGAAGCGGAGCCGGAGCAACAAGCCCCGCTCGAGCACCCCGGGTGGTACGTCGGGGGTTCCCACCGCCCCGAGCAGAATGGCGTCGTGGCCGTCGAGTTCTTCTTCGACCGAGTCGGGGAGGACCTCGCCCGTGGCGAGGTAGCGTCGCCCGCCGAGGTCGTACTCGGTGATGGACACCCCGAATCCGAACCGATTGGCGGTGGCGTCGAGCGCCTTTACCGCCTCGGTGGTCACCTCGATCCCCACCCCGTCGCCCGGAATGGTGGCGATGTCATAGGAGCGGTCGGGCATGGGCAGATGCTAGGAGGACCCGGCAGGGCGGTCGGTAGCCGGTCCCCGCGGCCGGCTCCGGGCTAGGACGGCGCCTGCGAGGATGAGCAGACCACCGAGCGCCTGGGCGGGTCGGATCGCCTCGGCCAGCACGGCCCAGGCCAGGAGCGCCGTGAACACGGGCTCCAGTGTCGTGATGATGGCCGTGGGAGCGGCTCCGATCCGGTCGATGGCGGCGAACACCGCGGGGATGGCCAGCAGGGTGGGGATCAGCACCACCGCCCCCACCAGCAGCCACTCCCGGCTACCGGTCGGGGGCTCGAGCCCACGGCCGCCCACGAGGTCGAGCGCCACGAACCCGAGCGCCGCGCCGACGCTGCTGTGGGCGGCGATCGTCAAGGGAGGGACGCCGGCCATGAGCATCTCACCCGCCAGCAGGTAGGCGGCGTAGGTCGCCCCGGCGCCGAGGCCGAGGGCGATCCCCACCGCCGAACGATCCGCCTCGCCGGGTACGCCGGCGATGACGAGCAGGCCGGCGGTGGCCAATGCCACCGCCAGGAGACGTTGCCGGGTCGGGGGGCGTCCGAGCACCCAGGCGTACAGGATCACGAAGCTCGGGGCGAGGTAGAGGAGGAAGGCCGTGGTGCCCGCGGTGATCCGGGCCAGGGCGGCGAAGTAGAGCGAGGTCTGCAGGGTGTAGAGGAGCCCGCCCGCGAGCAGCACGAGGCGGCGCCTGGCTCCGAGGCGCCCGCTGAGGTGACCGGCGCCGGCGAGGACCACGGCGGCGATGCCGAAGCGCCACTGCAGGAGCGTGTTGGCCCGCATCCCACCGTCGACGGCCAGGCGCCCGAAGATGGCGAGGGTCGAGAAGGCGGCGGCCGCGACCACCGCCAACCACGCACCCGTCCGGAAGCGGGCGTGCGGGTCGATCGGCTGGACCACGCTCATCTGCCGGACGCGGGGCGACGACGGTGCGACGTGACGAGCATGCGGCTGGGGAGGCTATCGCCCCGCCGGGGCGCTCGACCCGTCCCTGTCACCGGCCTCGGGGCCGGCCTATCCTGCCAGAGCCCATGCTCAGCTATCAGGACGTGGTGGCCCAGGCGCGGCTCGAGATCGTCGAGCGCACGCCAGCCGAGGTCGAGGCCCGGATGACCGGGGGAGCGCTGCTCGTGGACGTCCGCGAGCCCGACGAGTTTGAACAGGGTGCCATCGAGGGGGCGCGAGCTATCCCCCGCGGCGTCCTCGAATCGACGATCCGCCTGCAGGCGCCGGATCCCGATCGGGAGATCGTGCTCTACTGCTCGGTCGGGGCCCGATCCGCCCTCGCCGCCAAGGTCCTCCAGGAGATGGGGTACACCGCGGTGGCCTCGATGGCAGGTGGCTTCGAACGGTGGAAGGCCGAGGGTCGAGGCTGGCGGGTCCCGGTCACGCTCACGGCCGGCCAGCGGGCGCGCTACAGCCGCCACACCCTGCTGCCCGAGGTCGGCGAGGAGGGCCAGGCGAAGCTCCTCGACGCCCGCGTGCTCTTGATCGGGGCGGGGGGCCTCGGGTCGCCCGCCGGTCTCTACCTGGCGGCAGCCGGGGTGGGGACGCTGGGTGTCGTGGACTTCGATGTGGTCGACGTCTCCAACCTCCAGCGTCAGATCCTCCACTCGCTCGCTCGGGTCGGCCGGTCAAAGGTCGAGTCGGCCAGGGAGACCCTGCAGGCCCTCAATCCCGACGTCGAGGTCGAGGGGTACCCACACCGCCTGTCGGCCGGGAACGTGCTCGAGATCATGTCCGGGTTCGACGTCGTGGTCGACGGGAGCGACAACTTCCCGACCCGGTACCTGGTCAACGACGCCTCGCTGCACCTCAGGGTGCCGGTGGTGCACGGTGCCGTCTACCGGTTCGAAGGCCAGGTCAGCGTGTTCCGGCCGTACGCCGGGCCCTGCTACCGATGCCTGTTCCCGGAGCCGCCACCGCCCGAGCTCGCCCCCTCGTGTGCCGAGGCGGGGGTGCTGGGGGTGTTGCCGGGCGTCATCGGTTCGATCGAGGCGATGGAGGCGATCAAGCTGATCCTGGAGATCGGCGAGCCCCTGGTCGGCACCCTGCTCACGTACGACGCCCTCACCGAGGAGTTCCGGCGGCTTGGGCTGCGCCGCAACCCATCGTGCCCCGCCTGTGCCGACGAGGAACGTCCCCCGGCCATCGTCGAGTACGACCAGACGTGTGTCCCGGGTGGCACGGTCGCTCGCGGCCCTCGATGACGCGTGCCCGGCGGGCCGCCATCGACCTGCCCGCCGACATCGAGCAGGGGATGCTGGCGTGGGCGTACGCGTGTCATCCCGAGGAGGCATGTGGACTGCTGGCCGGGCTTCCCGGAGGCGGGCTGCGGATGGCGTACCCCCTCACGAACGCCCAGCATTCGCCGACCCGCTACACGATCGACCCCACCGAGCACTTTCGGGCCCTGCGGCACGCCGAGCGCCAAGGCTGGGAGCTGGTCGGGGCCTTCCACTCCCACCCCGACGGTGAGGCTTCTCCCTCGGAGACCGACGTCCGGCTGGCCGCCGAGCCGGACTGGCTCTACGTGGTCATCGGCATGGCCGACGCCCGGCGGCCGTCGGTGCGCGCCTTCCACATCCGGTCGGGGAGCGTGACGGAGGTGGAGCTGGTGCGCTCCGTGGAACGATCAGCCCGTTGATTGAGCAACGGTGAGGCCCTGACGCGCGTGGTTGCTCAATCAACGGAGGTCGCCGGCGCTGCGTCCACCGGTACGCTTCCGGACATGCCCGAGGCTCTCTTCCTCCCCGACCGCGATCGGGTCGTTCCAACCGGGCTCACCCGCGGCGGCTGGTCGGATGACGCCCAGCACGGGAGCCCTCCCTCCGGGGTGCTGGCCAGGGCGATCGAACGGGTGCCGACGGCCGTCCCCATGCAGGTCGCCCGATTCACGATCGACCTCTTCCGGCCGGTCCCGCTCGCGCCGTTGCACGTCCACACGACGGTGCGCCGCGATGGGAAGCGGATCCAGGTCGTGGACACCTACCTGTACGCCGGCGAGCTCGAGGTGGGTCGCGCCTCCGCCCTCAAGATCAGGATCGCCGAGCTCGAGCTCCCGGTCCGGGATGAGGAGCCGTGGGTACAGCCCCCCGGCCCCGAGGCCGGCACGAAGGTCGACTGGGGCGACCTCTTCGGGGAGGACAGGGAGGTGACACGGTTCCACCACGACGCCGTGGAGATCCGGACCCTCGACCACAGCTTCCTGCGCCTGGGCCCGGGCACCTCGTGGTTCCGACTCCGATATCCGGTCGTGGCCGGAGAGGATCCTTCGCCGTTCGTCCGCCTGGCGACCCTGGCCGACATGTCGAACGGGAACTCGCAGGCCCTCGATGCGCGAGGCTGGCTGTACGTCAACCCCGACATCACCCTCTATGCCCACCGGATGCCGGTGGGGGAGTGGATCGGAATGCGCTCGGCCGCCCACCAGCACCCGAGCGGGATCGGCCTCGCCGACACCCGGGTGTTCGACGTCGAGGGTCCGCTCGGCCGGATCAACCAGGCCCAGCTGCTCGACGTGCGGTGAGCGGGCTCAGGTCGCTACGCCCACCTTGTTGAGCGCCTCGACGAACGCCTCGGCCGAGCCCTCGACCACGTCGGTGTTGATCGACCGTCCGGCGTAGGTGTCGTCACCCACCCTCACCACCACGTTCACCTCGGCCATCGCGTCGGCGCCGCTCGTCACCGGTACCACCCGGTAGTCGACGAGGCGGGCATCGAACGGGAACGCTGCCCGGATGGCGGCGAAGGCGGCATGAACCATCCCGTCGCCCTCGCCGAGGTACTCCCGCACCGTGCCCCCCACCTCCAGCTCGACCCGGGCGCTGGGGGTCACCTCGTTGCCGCCGCTGACGTGGAGGCCGACCATCCGCACCGGACCGGCAACGGCCACCGACTCCTCGTCGACGATGGCCCTCAGCTCGTCCTCGCCGATCTGGACCTTGCGGTCGGCGAGTTGCTTGAACTTCTCGAAGGCGCGGGCGAAGGCGTCGTCCTCGAGGACGATCTCGAGCTTGGCCAGGGCGTCGGCGAAGCCCGCCCGCCCCGAGTGCTTGCCGAGGATGATCTGGGCCGCCTGCTGGCCGACCGAGGCCGCGTCCATGATCTCGTAGGTCTCCCTGGCGCGCAGGACCCCGTGCTGGTGGATGCCCGACTCGTGGGCGAACGCGTTGCGGCCGACGACCGCCTTGTTGAACTGGACCGGGTAGCCGGTGAGACGGGACACGAGCCGGGAGGTCTCGAACAGCTCGCGGGTGTCGGCGCCGACCTCCACACCGAAGGCGTCCTGGCGGGTCTTCACCGCCATGATGATCTCCTCGATCGAGGTGTTGCCGGCCCGCTCGCCGATCCCGTTGATCGCCCCTTCGATCTGGCGTGCCCCTGCGTGGATCGAGGACAACGAGTTGGCGACGGCCAGCCCGAGGTCGTTGTGGCAGTGGACCGAGACGACGACGTCGTCGCGGTCCCCCTTCACCTCCGCGTAGATCCGGCGCATCAGCTCGACGAAGTCCGCAGGGGTGGCATAGCCGACGGTGTCGGGAATGTTGATCGTGGTCGCCCCGGCCTCCACCGCCTGCCGGCACACCTCGATCAGGAACTCGGGCTCGGTGCGGGTGGCGTCCTGGGGGGAGAACTCGACGTCGTCGGTATACCGGCGGGCCCGCCGAACGCCTTCGACCGAGGCTCTGAGCACCTCGTCGGCGGTCATCCTGAGCATCTTCTCCATGTGGATCCCCGACGTCGACATGAAGACGTGGATGCGATGACGATCGGCCGCTCGCAGCGCGTCGTGTGCCCGGTCGATGTCATCGGGGTGGGCCCGGGCCAGGCTGGCGATGACGGGCCCCGCCACGTCACGGGCGATTCGGGACACCGCCTCGAAGTCCCCGGGCGAGGAGGCGGCGAACCCGGCCTCCAGGACGTCGACCTTGAGCCGGGCGAGCTGGTGGGCGATCGCCACCTTCTCGTCTGGAGTGAGAGCGATCCCGGGGGCCTGCTCCCCGTCGCGAAGGGTCGTGTCGAAGATGATGAGTCGATCGGTCATGAGGTCTCCAGTCACACGTCACACGTCGCACGTCACACGGCGTCCAACCGCCGGTCGCGAAGGCCGGGCGGGCGCCGGGATGCGCCCCCCGGCCGTCAAAGGGTCAGATGCCTCCGGGCGTGAGGCGTGAGGCATGGGCCGTGGGGCGCTCTCACGCCGGTTCCTTCGGCTGGATGAATGGCATCATCTCGCGCAGGGCCCGGCCGACCTTTTCGATCTCCTGGTCTCGCTCCTGGGCACGCCGCTCCAGCAGGTAGGGGGCGCCCTCACCTGCCTGGGCGAGCCACTCATGGGCGAACGCCCCGGACTGGATCTCTCCCAGGATCTTGCGCATCTCGGCCCGGGTCTCGTCGGTGACGATGCGGGGGCCGCGGGTGTAGTCCCCGTACTCGGCGGTGTCCGAGATCGAGTAGCGCATCCAGGACAGCCCGCCCTCGTAGAGCAGGTCGACGATCAGCTTGAGCTCGTGGAGGGTCTCGAAGTAGGCCGACTCCGGCTGGTATCCGGCCTCGACGAGCGTCTCGAACGACGCCTTGATGAGCTGGGCCACGCCACCGCACAGGATGACCTGCTCGCCGAACAGGTCGGTCTCGGTCTCCTCGCGGAAGGTCGTCTCGAGCACGCCCGCCCGGACCCCGCCGATCCCCCAGGCATACGAGAGGCCGAGGGCGTGGGCGCCACCGGTGGCGTCGTGATGAACGGCCAGGAGACAGGGGACCCCGGAGCCCTCCGTGTAGGTCCTTCGGACGAGGTGGCCGGGGCCCTTGGGAGCGACCATGAGGACGTCGACGTCCTGGGGCGGCGTGATCGCTCCGAAGTGGATGTTGAAGCCGTGGGCGAACATGAGCGCGTCCCCTGGTTCGAGGTGCGGTTCGATGTCGGCCGCGTAGAGCTTGGCCATGTGCTGGTCGGGGACCAGCAGCATCACGATGTTGGCCCAGGCGGCGGCCTCACCCGGTTCCATCACCCGGAGGCCATCGGACTCGGCCTGGGCACGGCTGGCGGAGCCGGCCCTCAACCCGACGACGACATCGACCCCGGATTCCCGGAGGTTGAGGGCATGGGCGTGGCCCTGGCTCCCGAATCCGATCACCGCCACCCGGCGGTGGCGGATGAGCTCGGGGTCGGCGTCCTGCTGGTAGTACATCTTCGCCATGTCTCGTCTGCCTCTCAGGTGACGGCCCGCAGCCTCGGCTGGGACGGTTGCTTGCCCTTCTGGTCCCTGGCCAGTGCGATGCGGCCGGACTTCACGAGCTCGACGATGCCGTAGGGTCGGATCAGGTCGAGGAAGTCGTTGATCTTGGCCGGCTCGCCGGTGACCTGGAAGCAGATCGAGCTCTGGCCCACGTCCACCGCGATCGCCTTGAAGATCGAGGCGACCTCGAGGACCTCGCCGCGCCGTCCCGGGGCGGCCGACACCCGGACGAGCATGATCTCCCGCTCGAGCGAGGCCGCCGGGTCGAGCTCGGTGATGCGGACGACATTCACGAGCTTGTGGAGCTGCTTCTTCACCTGCTCGAGCTCGGGGGCGTCGACGACGATGGTCATCCTCGACATGCCCTCCTCGATGGTCGGGCCGACGGCGAGGGAGTGGATGTTGAAGCCACGACGAGCCAGCAACGAGGACACCCGGGCGAGCACGCCGGGCTTGTCCTCGACGAGCACGCTCAAGGTGTGGTTCACGACTTCCTCCCGGCGTGGGACGTGAGACGTGAGACGTGCGACGCCCTCATGGCAGATCGCTCGCCGCGGTCAGGCCCGGCACCTGGTCGGGCCCGAGGATGACGTGGTCGTTCGATCCTCCGGCGGGCACCATCGGGAACACCATCTCCTCGGGGTCGACGACGAACTCGACGACCACCGGGCGGTCGTCGATCGAGAGCGACTTCTCGATCGTGGGGGCCACCTCGTCGGGTGCCTCCGCCCGCAGCCCGGCGCATCCCATGCCTTCGGCGAGCTTGACGTAGTCCACCCCGTCGCCGAGCACGCTGGCCGAGTAGCGGGCCCCGTAGAAGAGCCGCTGCCACTGGGTGACCATGCCGTGCACGCCATTGTTGAAGACGGCGATCTTCACGGGGATCCGTTCGACTGCGGCGGTGATCAGCTCGTTGAACGTCATCTGGAAGCCGCCGTCGCCGTCGATGGCGTAGACGAGCCGGTCGGGCACGCCCACCTTGGCGCCGATGGCCGCCGGCACGGCGAACCCCATCGTCCCGAGCCCACCGGAGTTGATCCACTCCCGGGGACGGTCGAACCCCCAGAACTGCGAGGCCCACATCTGGTGCTGACCCACCCCGGACACCAGCACGGCATCCCCACCGGTGATTCGGTGAAGCTCCTGGACCACGTACTGGGGCTTGATCGGACCGTCGGGCGTCTGCTCGTAGCGGAGGGGGTGCTCGCGCTGCCACCCCCGCAGGGTGGACGTCCAGGCGTCACGATCGGGGGCGGGGCGGTCGCCCCAGGCCTCGATGAGCTGGGAGAGCACCCGGCGGGCGTCGCCGACGATCGGGACCTCGGGAACCCGGACTTTTCCGATCTCGGCGGGGTCCACGTCGACGTGGATGACCTTGGCGCCGGGGGCGAAGGCGGCCGGATCCCCGGTGACCCGGTCGTCGAAGCGAACGCCGATCGCCACGAGCAGGTCGGCCCGCTGGATGGCCGTGATGGCCGTGTAGGTGCCGTGCATCCCCGGCATCCCGAGCGCCAGCGGATGCGAGTCGGGAAAGGCGCCCCGCCCCATGAGGGTGGTCGTCACGGGCGTGCCGGTGATTTCGGCGAACCGCCGCAACTCCTCGAACGCCCCCGCCTTGATGATCCCGCCGCCGACGTAGAGCACCGGCCGCTCGGCGGCGGCGAGGAGATCCACCGCCTCCCGCACCCGGAGGGGATGACCTTCGACCGTCGGTTTGTAACCGGGGAGTGCGAGGTCCACCGGCTCGTGCCAGGTCGTGGTGGCATTGAGGATGTTCTTGGGGATGTCGACGAGGACCGGGCCCGGCCGGCCGGTGGCGGCGATGTGGAACGCCTCGTGGACGACCGGGACGATCTCGTCGGCGTCGGTCACGAAGTAGTTGTGCTTCGTCGCCGGCATGGTGATCCCGGTGGTGTACGCCTCCTGGAAGGCGTCGTTGCCGACCGAGGTGGTGGGAACCTGCCCGGTGATCGCCACGATCGGGACCGAGTCCATCAGGGCGTCGGCCAGCGGCGTGACCAGGTTCGTGGCGCCGGGCCCCGACGTGGCGATGCACACCCCGACCCGGCCCGTGGCCCAGGCATACCCCTCGGCCATGTGCCCGGCACCCTGCTCGTGGCGGGCGAGCACGTGACGGATCGGGCTTGCGAGCAACGGGTCGTAGGCGGGCAGGATCGCCCCGCCGGGCACCCCGAAGGCTACCTCGACGCCCTCGTGCTCGAGCGCCCTGATCAAGGCTTCTGCCCCGGTCATCATGCTCATGTCGGTTCCTGCCTGTCGTCGAGTGGGTAGGCGGTCTCGCGGGTACCCGGATGTGAAAGACCCTCCCGGTGGGGAGGGTCGTCGTCGCGCACACGCCGGTCGGCGTCTGCGCTATTCGGGAAGGAGTACCTCGGCCATCTGACGACCGAGTATGCCCGATCCCCGGCCTCGCGGCAAACCAGGTTCCCGTCGAGTCCGCACCCCCCCTAGCGTGGTGACCGATGCGCAGCTTCCCTCCCGCGCTCGTCGCCCCGGCGGTCGAGGCCGCCCGGCGAGCCTTGAAGGAACTCGACGACGACGAGGTGCCCGCCCCGCTCCGTACGGCGGCCGCCTCCTCGGCCCGCCGGCTGCCGCCCCCGATCGCGGGCCGGGTGGCCAGGGAGCTCGATGCCGGAGCATGGCTCCGAGAGCGGGCCCTGGAGGCCTGGCCGGGTGCGGATCCGGCCTCCGAGGACCCGGCGAGCGCGGCCTCGGCGCTCTTCCTGCTCCGTCCGGAGGGCTGGGAAGAGCGTTTCGATGCGGAGGTCACCCGATTCGAGCGGGAGCGGGGCCGGCGGTCCGAGGATGCAGATCGGCGACGCGGGCGCCAGATGGCCGACGACCTCGAGGCGCTCCGGAGGCGGCTCGAGGATGCCCGCACCGAGGCCGACCGGCGGGTGTCGGAGGCCGCGCAGAGCGAAGCGGCCCGAGGGGAGCGGGCCGTCCGGCGGGCGGCGGAGCTCGAGGCCGAGGTCGCCCGGCTCCGTCGCGAGGCGGCCCGGGCCGAGGTCGAGATCGCCGAGCTCCAGGCCGAGTTGTCGGAGGCCGATCTCCGCATCGAGGTCCTCCGCAGGGCCGGGCGAGCCAGGCCACGTCAGGCTCAGGTCACCGGGGAGGGCGGATCATGGACGTGGGCGCGAGGGCGGCCCGTCGAGCTGGCCAGGTCGCTCGATCAGCTCGTCGCCGCCGTGCCGGCCTCACCAGAGGACGAGCCCGCCCGCCGGGAAGCGGTCGGATCCATCGGGCTGCCGGACGGGGTCCGGCCCGATCGCCCGGAGGCGGTGGACTGGCTGCTGAGGCTCGACATCCCGGTGTCGCTGGTGGTCGACGGGTACAACGTGATCCATCATCTGACCGGAACGCCCGATGCCGTCGGGCGGGAGCTCCTGGAACGGGGCCTGTCGAGGGTCCGGCGCCTGGCCGACGCGCCCATCAGGGTCACCGTCGTCTACGACAGCGCCGCCGAGGTGTCACGCCATCAACGCTCTGGTCTCGAGATCCGGTTCGTCCCGGATGCCGACGAGGACGTCAGGGCGGTGGCGGCGGCGGCCGGCGGGACCGTGGTCGTGGTGAGCTCGGACCGAGCCGTTCGCGACGGCGTCGAGGGCAGACCGGTCATCGGGCTGTGGTCCGAGGCCATGGCCGGCTGGATCTCCCGCCGCCGCTGACGAGACCCCGGCCCGCCCGGAATCCTGTCGTACCCGTCCGATACGTTGCGTGTCATGACGACGGACAGGATCCTCATCGACTGCGATGCCTGCTGTATGCAGGGCACCGATGCATGTGACGACTGTGTGGTGTCGGTGATGATCGCCGACGGCCCCCCCTCGCTGGTACCGGCCGAGCTGCGGGCGCTGGACGTGCTCGCCGAGGCAGGGCTGGTCCCGCGCCTGCGCCTCGCCACGGGGGCAGGCCGGGACGAGGCCGCCTCCTGAGGCCGGTCCCGGCCTCAGGTCATCCCCCTCCGGGGTAGCCTCGACCCGTATGCAGCAGGCACTCGGCTCGGTGTGGGACGAGCTGGTGTCGGCCACCGGCCGTCATGGTGTGGAGCGGCTCGGCGTTACGACCGCCGACGCCTTTCCCGAGGTCGAGGCCGAGCTCGAGCGGCGAACCGCCGACGGGAGTCGGCGAGGGCTGGGATTCACCTATACGGCTCCCCGGATTGCCACGAACCCCCGGGTCGGATTCCCGTGGGCTCGACGGCTGATCGTGGGCGGGCGTCCCTATCTCCCCGGGGCCGGCACACCCGCATCGGGGCTTCCCGGGACCGGGCGCATCGCCCGCTTCGCCGTCGGGGATGCCTACGAGCCCCTTCGAGCCGGCCTGGAGGCAGCCGGGGAGGTCCTCCGGAGCCACGGGTTCGAGGCGGTGGTGCTGTGCGACGACTCCCGGCTCGTCGACCGTGCTGCCGCCGTCCGGGCGGGTGTCGGCTGGTGGGGCAGGAACGCCATGGTCCTGGCTCCCGGGGCAGGGCCCTGGATGCTGCTGGGCTCGATCGTCACCGATGCCCCGTTTGGCCCCACTCCCCGGATGGAGCGCGATTGCGGAACCTGCACGGCCTGTCTCCCGGCCTGCCCCACCGGAGCGCTGGTGGCCCCGGGGGTGCTCGACGCCCGGTTGTGCCTGGCGGCCTGGGCCCAGGCGCCCGGGGTGATCCCGCGCGAACTGCGGCCGGCGATGGGCGACCGCATCTACGGGTGCGACGACTGTCTCGAGGCCTGCCCTCCGGGCGGGCGGCTGCTCGCCGCCTCGGGGGAGCCGAGGGGGAGCGTCGATCTGGGGTCGCTGCTCCAGGCGTCCGACGCCGAGTTGAAAAAAGCCTTCGGCCACCTGTACCTGCCCGGGCGCCGGCCACGAGTCCTCCGACGCAACGCCCTCGTCGCCCTGGCGAACACCGGCGACGAGCGCCATCACGCGATGGTGCTCGGCTACCTGGGCCATCCCGACTGGCTGCTCCGTCTCCACGCCGCATGGGCGGCTGCGATCCTCGTCGGGGACGGTGCGGGCCCCTTCCTCGAGGTGGCCCTCGACCGGGAGGCCCGATCCGAGGTCGCCGCCGAGATCTCCTGGGCGATCGGGGAGGTCAGCCGACGCCCAGCGGGCCGTAGGCCAGCTCGAAGTACTCCTTGACCATCCGGTGGCTCGAGAAGGCGATGAGGCTCGACACGATCGACTCCCGCATGTGGTCGACCCAGCCGTGCGGGATCCCGTCGGCATCTCGGTCGTAGTACAGCGGAGCGACCTCGTGCTCGAGCACGTCGTAGAAGGACGACGCGTCGAACCGGTCGTGCTCCGCCCAGTCCCCACCGCCGTGGTCCCGTCCGAACGTCCAGCCGTTCTTTCCGTTGAAGCCCTCGATCCACCAGCCGTCGAGCACCGAGAGGTTGAGGGTCCCGTTGATCGCCGCCTTCATGCCGGACGTCCCACTGGCCTCCATCGGCGGGCGGGGGTTGTTGACCCAGACGTCGACGCCCTGCACCATGAACCGGGCCATGCGGGCGTCGTAGTTCTCCAACTGGTAGACGTGACCCTTGAACTCGGGGCTCGCCTCGATCTCCTCGATTCGCCGGATGTACTCCTGACCGTGGACATCGGCGGGATGGGCCTTGCCGGCGAACACGACCTGTACCGGGCGGTCCGGGTTCGTCAGGATCCGGCGCAGCCGGTCGAGGTCCTCGAACATCAGGGTGGCCCGCTTGTACGTGGCGAAGCGTCGGGCGAACCCGAGGGTGAGCCGGTCCGTGGGGAGCAGGTTCTCGACCGCCCGTAGCTCGTCGGGTCCGGCGCCGTGGCGGGCGAACTGATCGCGGAGTCGCCCGCGGGCGAACCGTACGAAGATCTCCTTGCGGGCCTGGTGGGTCTGCCAGATCTGCTCGTCCCGCAGCTCGGGGGCGTGCTCGACCAGCAGCACCTCGTCGTCGAGGAGGTCGACCGCCCAGGACGGTCCGAAGGCCCCGGTGAGGATGCGACCGGCGTCCCGCCCGATCCAGGTCGGGGTGTGGACTCCGTTCGTGACGGCGTGGGCGTCGCCCCCGATGAGGTGGTGCCAGTCCCGGCCCACGATCTCTCCGTGCCGCTGGGAGACGCCGTTGACGACGGCGGCGAAGCGGATCGCCAGGGCGCCCAGGTCGAAGCGGTCCTGGTCGGCGTCATGGGCCTTGCCCAGCGCCATCACGCCGTCGAGGCCGAGGCCGGTGCGCTCGGCCCACGGTTCCAGGTACTTGGCGGCGGTGGCGCCGTCGAAGACCTCGTTCCCCGCCGGGACCGGGGTGTGCAGCGTGAAGATCGTTCGCTCCTTGATCCGTGAGCGGGCGACGTCGAAGAGGTCACCCGCCTTGGTGTGGCCGGCCAGCCGCTCGAGCACGCTCATGGCCGCGTGACCCTCGTTCACGTGCCACACGCCGGGCTCGATTCCGAGGGCCTCGAGCGCCCGCACCGCACCGATTCCGAGCACCAGCTCCTGACAGAAGCGCATCTCCCGGCCCCGCACGTACAACGTGTGGGTGATGTGGCGGTCCGCCGGGTCGTTCGTCCGGATGTCGGTGTCCAGAAGCAGCAGGGGGACCCGGCCGATCTGGAGGCACCAGACCGCCGCCCGCACCTCCCTGCCCGGGAACTCGATCCCCACGGTCAGCTGACCGCCGGTGGGCGCAGCCACCGGCAGCACCGGGAGCCCGCGCAGATCCAGCGTCGGGTAGATGTGCTGCTGGGCGCCTGAGGCCTCGATCTCCTGACGGAAATAGCCCCGCCGGAAGAGCAGCCCGACGCCAACGAACGGGATGCCCAGGTCCGATGCCGCCTTGGCGTGATCGCCGGCGAGGATCCCGAGGCCGCCCGAGTAGAAGGGGAGCGAGTGGTGGACCCCGAACTCGGTGCACAGGTAGGCCACCGGCCCGTCGAGGTCACGGTTTCGGAGGTCGAACCAGGTGTCCTCGGCGGTCATGTAGCGGTCGAAGTCGGCGATGGCCCGCCGGTAGCGCTCCTCGACCGACTCGACCTGGGCGAGCTCCTCCCAGTGGGCGCGGTCGATCGACGAGATGAGGTCGATCGGGTTGTGATACTGCTCCCAGCCGCTCGGGTCGATGGCGGTCCACAGGCTGTGGCCTGCCGGGCTCCACGACCACCACAGGTTGTAGGCCAGTTCGACCACGCGGGAGAGCCCGTTGGGGACCTTGTACGGAAGCTGCGAGAAGGTGGGAATCGTCACCACGGTGGGGTTCCCCTTGGAAGATGCGAAGGAAGACCTGACGACCATAGCCCGGATGGGCGGCGCCGGGCACACGACGCCGTCCCGTAACATCGCGGGCATGTCCACCAAGATCCATTCCCAGGACGTCACCGAGGGGGTCGCGAAGGCGGGAGCCCGGGCGATGCTGCGGGCGGTGGGCCTCACCGACGACGACTGGTCCAAGCCGCAGATCGGCCTGGTCTCGGCGGGCAACGAGGTCACGCCGTGCAACGTGACCGGTCCGATGCTCTCCGAACGGGCCAAGGGGGGGGTCCGCGGCGCCGGCGGGGTGGGGCTCGTGTTCGCCACGATCGCGGTGTCGGATGGGATCTCGATGGGCCACGAGGGCATGCGGGCCTCGCTCGTCTCGCGCGAGGTCATCGCCGACTCGGTCGAGCTCGTGATGCACGCCGAGCGGTTCGACGGCATGGTGTCGATCGCCGGATGCGACAAGTCGCTGCCGGGCATGCTGATGGCGGCTGCCCGCACCAACCTCCCGTCGGTGTTCCTGTACGGGGGCTCCAGCCTGCCCGGCCGGTACCGGGGCAGGGACATCTCGATCGTGGACGTGTTCGAGGGGATCGGTGCAGCCTCCGAGGGCCGGATCAGCCTCGAGGAGCTGGCCGAGATCGAGAGGAGCGCCTGTCCGGGAGCCGGCTCGTGTGCCGGCATGTTCACCGCCAACACGATGGCGTCGGTGGGGGAGGCGATCGGCATGTCGCTTCCCGGCAGCGCCACGGTCCCGGCGGTGGATCCCCGGTTGGAGGAGTACGCCGTGCGCTCGGGAGAGGCGGTGATGCGACTGCTCGAGGGCGGCGTCCGACCACGTCACATCCTCACCCGTGAGGCCTTCGAGAACGCCATCACCACGGTCATGGCGCTCGGCGGCTCGACCAACGCCGTGCTCCACCTGCTGGCCATCGCCGCCGAGGCCGGGGTGCCGTTGCGCCTCGAGGACTTCGATCGGATCAGCCGCCGCACCCCCCACCTGGGGGATCTCAAGCCGTTCGGGCGCTTCCACATGGTCGATCTCGACCGGATCGGGGGCGTGCCCGTGGTCCTGCGGGCGCTGCTCGACGAGGGCCTCCTCCATGGCGACGCCCTGACCGTGACGGGCCGGAGCGTGGCCGAGAACCTGGAGGGTGTGGGTTTCCCGGTGGATCAGGAGGTGGTCCGGGCGCCCTCCGCCCCGCTCGCACCCGAGGGCGGCATCGCCGTCCTGCGGGGATCCCTGGCCCCGAGCGGCGCCGTCGTCAAGGTGGCGGGCATCGAGTTGGAGACCTTCGAGGGCCCCGCCAGGGTCTTCGAGGGCGAGCAGGCCGCCCTCGATGCCCTCTTCGAGCACGACATCCACCCGGGTGATGTGGTCGTGGTCAGGACCGAGGGCCCCAAGGGTGGTCCGGGGATGCGCGAGATGCTGCAGATCACCGCCGCCATCAAGGGTGCCGGGCTCGGTAAGGAGGTCTTGCTGATCACCGATGGGCGGTTCTCGGGTGGAACCACCGGGCTGTGCATCGGGCACGTCGCACCCGAGTCGGAGGAGGGCGGTCCGATCGGCCTCGTGGAGGAAGGCGACCGTGTCCGGGTGGACCTTCCAGCCCGTCGCCTCGATCTGCTGGTCGACGACGCGGCGGTCGAGGAGCGAAGGGCTCGATGGAAGCCCCACCCCCCTCGATACCCGACCGGTGCGCTCGCCAAGTACGCCCGGCTCGTGGGGTCGGCGGAGTTCGGCGCCATCACCTCACCCCGCCCATGATCCCGGTGTATGCCGGTGCTCTGCTCGCCGGGGCGCTCGGCCTGGTGGCGTGGATCTTCGCCCGCTCCTATGCGCTCAACGTCGACCGGCCGGCGCTCGATCCGGAGGAGCGGTTCGGGACGGCGGGGCGGCGGGTGGTCGCCGGCCTCGTCGGATTCGGCATGGCCGGCATGTCCGCCGAGTTCTCCCCGTTGGGTGTCCCCACCTGGGGGGCGGTGGTGCTGGCGCTCGCCGGTGCCGGGGCTGCGATCTGGTGGGCGGGCTGGATGACCGGTGACGAGCCCGACGAGGACGCCTGACGTGCTCATCGTCAGCGACGTCCACGGTGCCTTCGACGACCTGGCCCGGGTGGTCGGCTCGGGCGAGGTCGTGCTCGTCCTCGGCGATCTCATCAACCTGATGGACTACCGGACGGGAGAGGGGATCATCGCCGACGTGCTGGGGGTCGACTTCGCCCGTGCCGCCGCCGATCTGCGGGCCCGGGGCGACTACCCGGCGTTGCGAGAGCTGTGGCGGGCCGAGGTCGGCGATCGGTTCGGGTCGATCCGCGAGGCGATCGACCGTCGGGCCGAGCAGGAGTACGCCGCCTGCGGCCGGGCACTCGCCGGTGGCGTCGGCTACGTGACCTACGGGAACGTCGACCGGCCCGACCTGCTCGCCCGATCGCTCCCCGAGGGAATGCGGTTCGTCGACGGGTCGGTGGTCGAGCTTGACGGGCTCAGATTCGGGTTCGTCGGGGGAGGAGTGGCCACCCCGGTGGGAGCGGACGGCGAGGTGACCGACGAGGAGATGTTCGAGAAGCTCACCGCCATCGGCGAGGTGGATGTCCTCTGCTCCCACCTGCCGCCGGCGGTGACGCCGCTCCACGTGGATGTGGTCACGGGGCGGCCGGAGCGCTCTTCGCTCCCGATCCTCGAGTACCTGCGAGACGTCCAGCCCCGATATCACTTCTTCGGCGACGTCCATCAGCCCCAGGCCACCCACTGGAGGGTGGGGCGCACCCGCTGTCGCAACGTGGGCTATTTCCGGGCGACCCGGCGTCCGGTCGAGTTCGATCCCCAGCGCCTCTGACCGGGGGCGTGGTTGTCGGGGTCCGGTAGGATCACCTGGCAGCGATCGGGAGTTTCATGGCCTCCAGCACCGTCCAGACCATCGAGATCGACGCCCCCCGGGAGGCGGTGTTCGCCGTGGCGGCCGCCGTCGGCGAGTACCCCGACTGGGCGACCGGGATCCGCACCGTCGACGTGCACGAGACTGACCCCGACGGCCGCCCGCTCCGCGCCTCGTTCGTGGTCGACGGGATGGTCAAGGAGATCGCCTACACCCTCGTCTACGACTACGACGAGCCCGGCCTCATGTCGTGGGTGGCCGAGCCCGGTGACGACATCAAGGAGATGGAGGGCTCCTACGCATTCAACTCGCTCGACGGCGACCGCACCGAGGTGGTCTACGCGCTCCGGGCCGAGCCGGCTTTCACGATCCCCGGCTTCCTCCGCCGTCAGGTCGAGAAGCAGATCGTAGGCACCGCCCTGCGCGGGCTCCGTAGTCGAGTCGAGGATCTGGCCTCGGACTGATGCGCATCATCCTCGTCACCGGCAAAGGGGGGGTCGGCAAGACGACGGTGGCGGCGGCCACCGCCCTCGCCTCCGCCGAACGGGGTCACCGGGTCCTCGTCAGCTCGACCGATCCGGCCCATTCGCTGGCGGACGCGTTCGAGCTGGCACTGGGCGATCGTCCCACCGAGATCGTCCGCGGGCTCTCCGGCCAGCAGATCGATGCCCAGAAGGAACTGGAGCGGCATTGGGGCGGCATCCGCGACCAGCTCATGGCGGTTTTCGACTGGGGCGGCGTGACCGGGATCGAAGCCGAGGAGTTCCTGGTGTTCCCGGGCATGGACGAGCTCTTCGCCCTGCTCGAGGTGAACGAGCACGCCCGTTCGGGTGACTTCGACACGGTCGTCGTGGACTGCGCCCCGACCGCCGAGACGCTCCGGTTGCTGAGCCTCCCGGAGGTGCTCTCGTGGTACTTCGAGCGGGTGATGCCGGCGGAGCGCCGGATCATGCGGGCCGCCCGGCCCCTCCTGACCCGGCTCACCGACCTACCGGTCCCCGACGACGAGGTGTTCCGGGCGGCCGAGTCGATCTTCTTCGGCATCGACCAGGTCAAGCAGTTGCTCGCCGACCCGGCGGTGACGAGCGCCAGGCTGGTCGTGAATCCCGAGAAGATGGTGATCGACGAGGCCCGCCGGACCTACACCTACCTCGGCCTGTTCGGCTACGGGGTCGACGGGGTCGTGGTCAACCGGGTTCTGCCCGACGAGGTCTCCGACCCCTACTTCGAGCGGTGGCGCTCGATCCAGAAGGGCCATCTCGCCACCCTCGACGAGGCGTTCGCGGACGTGCCGAGGCTCCGTCTGCGGCTCTTCGACGACGAGATGGTCGGGCTCGACCGGCTCGCCACGATGGCCCAGGAGCTCTACGGCGACACCGATCCGGTGCTCGGGTTCACGGCCACCAGCCCCTTCCGGGTCGACGACCGCGGTGACGAGCTCGTGCTCGAGATGGACGTGCCCTTCGCGACCAAGGACGAGGTGGAGGTGTTCCGCCACGGGCACGAGCTCTATCTCGGCATCGGCCCGTACCGGCGGTCGTTCCTGCTCCCCGACACGCTGCGGCGCCGGGAGGTAACCCGGGCCCGACTCGACGAGGGCCGGCTCCAGGTCACCTTCGGGGCCGGCCGGTGAGGGCGATGCCGGGCGAGTCCGAGACCACCGCCGCGCTCCAACGGGCGGGGCGACGCGCCGTGTACCACCTCATGCGGGCAGGCCTCGAGGGGCTCAAGGCCATCGAGGCCGTTGTCGACGAGCTCTCGCGGGTACGCAGGCCGGCGGACGTCCCGCCCGACGAGGGCCCGATCAGGATCGAGGTCGAGTGAGGCCGGGCGTTCGGAAGCCGTCGGGTCGGTAGCATGCCGGCACATGTCCGGTGCCATACCGCCCGACGACGTGATCCCTCCCCGCGGTGAGCGTTCGGTGCAGCTCAGAAGCTTCGCCCGCGACGCGGTGTTGCTGGTCCCGAACATGCTCAAGCTGCTCGGTCGTCTGATGCGCGATCCGCGCGTACCGAGACGCTCGAAGCTCGTGATCGCCGCCGCGCTCGCCTACGTCGTATCACCCGTGGATCTCATCCCGGATCCGCTGATCATTGGCCTGGCCGACGACCTGCTGGTCGCCGCCTTCGCCATCAACCACCTGGTCAATGCGGCAGGCGAGGAGGTGGTCCTCGAGCACTGGGACGGTCCCCGTGACCTGCTCGACGTGATCCGCGGCACGCTCGACGTGTCGTCAGCCCTGGTCCCGGTCCGACTCCGCGAGATCACCCGCCGGATCGCCGGCGCGTGACGTCGGTCTCGATCACGCTGCCCCAGTTCGCCGAACGCGCCGAGCAGATGCTGGAGGTGGCCGTCGCCGCCGAGGAGCTCGGATTGGACGGCGTATTCCTGGTCGACCACCTGGTGCCGCTGGGCCACCCCACCCGCCCGGTGCTCGAGCTGGCCGCCTCGCTGGGGGCGGTCGCCGCCCGTACCCGCACGATCCGGGTCGGGTCGCTGGTGTTGCGGGCCCCGCTGCGCGGCCCGGAGCTGTCCGCCCAGGTGGCGGCCACGGCGTCGGCAATGGCTCCCGAGCGGGTGATCATGGCCCTGGGCGCGGGCGACGCCGCTACCCGGGACGAGGTGAGCCGATTCGGGCTGGCCGCTGAGTCCCTCGACGTACGCCTCGGGGTGCTCGAGGCCACGGTCGGCGCGATCCGCCGCTCGGCGCCCGAGGTCCCGGTCTGGATCGGCGGTCGCCATCGACGGGTCCTGGCGCTGGCGGGGCGACTTGCCGATGGATGGAACCGTTGGGCGGGGTCGCCCGACGACTTGCCCGCCGGGCGACCCCTGCTCGGAGCGGTTCCGCCCGACTTCACGGTGAGCTGGGGTGGAACCGTGGTGCTCGGTGTCGACCAGACCGCGGTCGATCGACTGCTGGCCGGGCGACCCTCGGGAGACGAAGTGCTCGCCGGCACCCCCGACCGGGTCGCGGCGGTGCTCGCGGGATACGTTCGAGCCGGGGCCACCCACCTGGTGCTCTCGCTCCTGCCGAGGGGCACCGAGGTCGTCCGCCTGTTCGTCGACGAGGTCCGACCGCGACTGCCCGCGACCTGACGTCGGGTACGCTCCGGCGATGGACTTCCGGCGGATCGACAACCTGCCGCCCTATGCGTTCGCCGCGGTGAACGAACGGAAGCTCCACGCCCGCCGGACCGGGGACGACATCGTCGACTTCGGGTTCGGCAACCCCGACATCCCCTCGCCTCCCTTCGTGGTCGACAAGCTGATCGAGGCCGCTCGCAACCCGCGGAACCACCGGTATTCGGTGTCGCGCGGGCTCCCCAACCTACGCCGGGCGGTCTCGGACCGATATCGCCGCCGCTTCGGTGTCGAGCTCGACCCGGAGACCGAGATCATCACGACGATCGGCGCCAAGGAGGGTCTCAGCCACCTGCTCTGGGTGTTGCTCCAGCCCGGGGACGCCGCCATCGTGCCCGAGCCGTCGTACCCGATCCACATCTACGCCCCGGTGCTGGCCGGAGGCGAGGTCCGCAAGGCACCGATCGACTCGGAGGCCGACTACTTCGAGGTCCTCGAGCGGATGTTTCGCAACTCGTGGCCCCGGCCCCGCCTGATCATCGTGTCCTTCCCGCACAACCCGACCACCCACTGTGTGGAGGTCGACTTCTTCGAGCGGCTCGTCTCTTTCGCCCGGGAGCACGAGGTGATCGTGGTCCACGACTTCGCCTACGCCGACATTGCATTCGATGGCTACCGGCCGCCCTCGATCCTCCAGGTCGACGGCGCCAAGGAGGTGGCGGTCGAGCTCTACACCCTGACCAAGGGCCATTCGATGGCCGGATGGCGAATGGGGTTCCTGGCCGGGAATCGGGAAATCATCGCCGCCCTCGCCAAGCTCAAGTCCTACCTCGACTATGGGACGTTCCAGCCGATCCAGATCGCCTCGATCATCGCCCTCAACGAGGGGGACGACTACGTCTCGGAGGTGACCGAGATCTACCGGTCGCGGCGGGACGCCCTCGTGGACGGGCTCGGTCGCTCGGGATGGAAGCTCGACAAGCCCAGGGGGACGATGTTCGTCTGGGCGCCGATTCCCGATCCCTATCTCGAGATGGGCTCGGTGGACTTCGCTCTTCACCTGCTCGACGAGGCCAAGGTGGCGGTGAGTCCGGGTGTCGGGTTCGGCGAGTCCGCCGACGGATTCGTGCGGTTCGCCCTCGTCGAGAACGAGCACAGGATCGGTCAGGCCATCCGTGGGATCCGGAAGGCCCTCGACCGGCTCTGAGCGGCACGTCGCACGTCGGACGTCTCACGGTGGACGGCGCACGTCTCACGGCTGGCGTCGGACCAGCCTGGCCGGGAAGGGGCAGGTTTCGACGCCGGGGCAGCGGATCCCGCAGCTGGGGCTGCAGGCCGGGGGCGTCCCGCGAGGCGCCGGCACCAGCCCCTTGGACTCCAGCATCCGCACCATCCCCTCGAGGGCCGAGGCGGCGACCTGCAACCGGCAGGCGAGTTCGTCGGACCGCACGGGCCCGGTGGCCGACTCGAGCTCGTCGAGGAGACGGTCGAGGATCGTCACAGACCCACCGCCTTCCCGATCTGGAACGCCATGAATCCCATCGTCCAGGCGAGCGCGGTCTGGCCGATGACGCTCGCCCACATCCATCCGGTGCCGAGCTCCTTGCGCGCGGCGGCGACTGCCGCCATGCAGGGCGTGTAGAGGAGTACAAAGACCATGAATGCCACCGCTGCCGCCGCGCCGTGACCGCCGCTGGTCGTCTCGAACTCGGTCCGGATCCGGCCTACCAGGCCGGTCGGCGGTTCCTCCTCAGCGCTGCCACCGGCGTCGAGGCCGATCGCCCCGGGGATGGCGCGAAGGGTGTCGACCACCGCCCGGCCGAACCCGGCGGCCAGGGCTCCCACGTCCTCGGCGAGGGTCGTCTCGTCGACGGGGGCGGGCTCGTCGAGGCCGTACACCTGGCCCATCGTGGCGATGACCACCTCCTTGGCGACGAAGCCCGTCATGAGCGACCCGGTCGCCTCCCAGGAGCCAAACCCGAGGGGTTCGAAGGCGGGGGCCACCAGCCCGGCGCCGGTGGCGAAGGCCGAGTCCTTCACGGCGGTGTCGCCGAATTCGCCGCCACCGCCGACCGGGATCGCCATCAGCAGCCACACCACGACGCTCGTCCCGAGGATGATCGAGCCCGCATCGCCCAGGAATGCCCGAGTCCGCTGCCACGTGAGTCGCCGGATCGATCGCAGCGTGGGCAGTCGGTAGGGAGGCAGTTCCAGGATGGCCGGCGTCGAGCGCTCGACGGGGAGGACGGTCCGGCGGAGGATCGCCCCGATCACGAGCGCCACCAGGATGCCGAGCAGATACATGAGGAAGACGGCGGTGCCGGCGGCGTGGGGGAAGAAGGCGGCGGCGACCAGGACGTAGACGGGGAGACGTGCGCCGCAGCTCATGAAGGGGACCAGTAAGCCTGTGAGGACCCGATCGCGGCGGTCCTCGAGGGTGCGCGTGGCGTAGATCGCCGGAACGGTGCAGCCGAAGCCGACCAGCATGGGGAGGAAGCTCTTGCCCGGCAGGCCGACACCGCCCATGACCCGGTCCATGACGAAGGCGGCCCGTGCCATGTATCCGGTGTCCTCGAGGAACGCCAACGCGATGTAGAGCGCCACGAGGATGGGAACGAAGGTGAGCACCGCCCCCACGCCGGCGAGGACGCCGTCGACCAGGAGAGACCGCAGCCATGAGCCGCCGAGCCCAACGCCGGTGAGGCCCCGATTCACCAGGTTCGCGACCGGGCCCGACACCGCCTCGTCGATCCAGTCGAGGAACACGCCGGCGACGTCGGTGGTCACCTTGAACACCATCCACATCGCGGCGAGGAAGAACGGGATGCCGAGCCATCGATTGGTGAGGAGGGCATCGATCCGGTCGCTCGGGGTGGGGCCGGACGGGCGGGCGTGGGTCACCGCCTCCGCCACGAGGTCGTGGATCCACTCGTACCGGGCTCCGGCCACGGCCGTGAGAGCCTGCCGGCCGAGGCCGGCCTCGAGGCGGGCGCGAGCCCGGCGGACGGTCGCCTCGATCGCCTCACCGCCAGGCATCGAATCCAGGATCTCGCCGGCGCCAGGGTCGTCGTCGACCAGCAGGATCGCCAGCCAACGGACCGGGTACGGGTCGGCGAGCTCCGGCACCTGGCGGAGGGCGTCGGCCACCTCATCGATCGCCGCCTCGACCTCCGGCCCGTAATCGATGCGGAGGGTGCTCACGGGGCACCCGCGCCGGCGACCACCCCGGCGATGGCATCCCGGAGCCGATCGACGCCCGAGCCGGTGCGGGCGACCGTCGGGATGACGGTGGTGCCGAGCCGGCGTCTGAGCACGTCGACGTCGATGCGGTCGCCCCGTCTGGCGGCAACGTCGGTCATATTGAGGGCGATCACCGACGGCATCCCCATCTCGAGGATCTGGGCCGCCAGGTAGAGGTTGCGTTCGAGGTTGGAGGCATCCAGGACCAGCACCACGAGGTCCGCCTCCCCTGAGACGAGGAAGTCCCGGGCGATGACCTCTTCCGGGGAGATCGCGCTCAGGCTGTATGTACCGGGGAGGTCGACGACGCGACAGGTCGTCCCCTCGTGCTCGAAGTACCCCTCGTGTCTGGCGACGGTCTTCCCCGGCCAGTTGCCCACGTGCTGATGGGACCCGGTGAGCGCGTTGAAGGTGGACGACTTGCCGGTGTTGGGATTGCCGGCGAGGGCGACGGTGATCGTCACGGCGCCGCCTCCACCATGACGATCTGGGCGTCACGACTCCGCACGGCGAGCCGGGTGCCGAGTACCGCATAGACCAGGGGGTCCCCCAGCGGAGCCGAGTGGAGCCGGGTGACCCGCGCTCCCGGGACCAGGCCCATCTCGATGAACCTTCGCCGGGCGAGCGGGCCATCGGCATAGCCGAGTACCACGGCGGAGCTGCCCCGGGGGAGGGCGGCGAGCGTCGTCGGACCGCTCATCGCCGTGGCTCCACTCGAATCCATCCGCCGGCCTCGGCAGAGAGATGCAGGCGTTCCCCGGCGACGGTGACGAGGAGGGAGCCGTCGGCGGCGATCGCGTCGATCCGCACGATCTCCCCGGGCGCGATTCCATGATTCTCGAAGAAGGCACCCGCCCCGTCCGGCGCCGGCACGGCGGCCACCACCCGGTCCTCTCCGACCACGGCGGTGCCCAGCGGGTGGACGGGGGATCGCGGGGTCTCGGATGCACCCGGGATCGTCCGTCCCGTCGGCCCGACCTCGGGGTGGTCGAGGAAGTCGGCGAGCCGGTCGGCGACGTCCTCGGGGGTGATGTGCTCCATGTCACACGCGACCCTGTCCGCCTGCACTGCCGTGAGCCCGAGATGGCGGCACAGGAAGACCCCCCAGAGCCGTCGACGTCTAAGGATCGAATCGGCGATGAGGCGACCCTCGGGGGCGAGTGACACCCCCTGGTAGGGGATGTAGTGGATCAGGCCTCGGCCCTCGAGCTTTCGAACCATCTGGTTGGCCGAGACCGCCGAAACCCCGAGATCGTCGGCTAGACGCGCCAGCGGAACCGGTTCCTCGAGTCCATCCTCGATCGCCCGGGCGACGGTGATGAGGTACATCTCCTCGGACTCGGAGGTGATCAGACCCTTCTCGGGAAGTTCGGCCACGGCTGATGAAATGTGGTCCATTTCTTCAGGTCAGCCTAAAGATCGTCGGCACCGCCGGCCCTAGGCCGTCGGTCACACGACCTCGGGCCGATCGGCCGTTCGATGCTCCGTCGGGAGGTGGGACGTGGGACGTGCGACGTCCTTCTACCCTCTCCGTCATGGCCTTCCCCGACGGCGTCGCCGACTTCCGCTCCGACACCGTCACGCGCCCGACCGACGAGATGCGCCGGGCGATGGCGGAGGCGGCCGTCGGCGACGACGTCTATTCGGACGATCCCACGGTGAACGCCCTCGAGGCCGAGGCGGCCGCCATCGTCGGGAAGGATGCGGCGGTGTTCGTCCCCTCGGGGACGATGGGCAACCAGCTGGCGCTCATGATCCAGACCCGCCCCGGCGAGGAGGTCCTCTGTGACGAACAGGCCCACTGTCGCAACATCGAGCATGGCGCCGCCTCGGCGTTCTCCGGCGTCGCATTCCGATCGGTGGCGGCGTCGGCCGGCCGGATCACCCCCGAGATGATCGATGCCGCCATGGCGGGGGCGGGCCGGCTGTTCCCCAGGATCCGCCTGATGGTGTGGGAGAACACCCACAACCTCTCGGGCGGCCGGGTCGTTCCCCTGGCGACGATGGAGGCCGGCACCGCTCGGGCCCGTGAGCACGGGCTGGCCGTTCACCTCGACGGTGCGCGGATCTTCAACGCCGCGGTGGCCATCGGGGTCGAGCCGGCCATGGTCGGGGCCCACGCCGACACGGTGCAGTTCTGCTTCTCGAAGGGCCTGGGTGCCCCGATCGGCTCGATTCTGTGCGGTCGGGCGGACGCCATGGCCGAGGCCCGGTACCTCCGCAAGAGGATGGGTGGGGGCATGCGCCAGGTCGGGGTGATCGCCGCCCCGGCCCGGGTCGCCCTCCGGGAGTGGCGCCGCCTGGCAGCCGATCACGAGCTCGCCGCCCACCTCGCAGCCCGGCTCGCTGAGGTGCTGCCGGGCTCGGTCGACCTCGACACCGTGGAGACGAACATGGTCAACGTCGACCCGGGATCGCTGCAGGTGCCGTGGGACCGGATCACCGCCCGGCTCCGGGACGAGCGAATCCTCCTCAACCCTCCGATCGGGCCCCGGTTGCGGATCGTCACCCACCGCGACGTCGACCGGCACGACGTCGATCGCCTGGTGGACTGCCTGGCGCGCGGCTGACGCGAGAAGTCCCCCGACCCGGGGCGGTCGCTCGGTAACCTCTCGGCTCTCGCCGTCGTCGGAGTCCTTATGCGCTACGCGGTGCTGTTCCCTGGGCAGGGGAGCCAGTTCGTGGGGATGGGGGCCGACTTGTTCGACGCCCGGCCCGATCTGCTGGGTGACCGTGCCGACACGGTGTTGGGCTGGTCACTCCGCAGCCTCTGCCTGGAGGGACCGGAGGACGAGCTCACCCGGACCGAGCACGCCCAACCGGCCCTCTTCGCCCTCGGCTTCGCTGCGTGGCAGGAGCTGTCCGTCAGGGTCGGGCACCCACCCTCCGCCGCCGCCGGGCACTCGCTCGGTGAGTACACGGCCCTTGCCGCGGCCGGCGTCATCTCGTTCGAGGACGGCCTCCGGCTGGTCGCCGAGCGGGGCCTGGCCATGGCGCGGGCGGCGGACCGGGAGCCCTCGGGCATGGCGGCCCTGCTTGGCGCCGGCATCGAACTCGCCGAAGAGGTCGCCGTCCATCGCCGCGAGCAAGGCGGGCGTCTCCATGTCGCCAACGACAACGCCCCGGGCCAGGTGGTCGTGGCCGGGGGCGCCGCCGATCTCGAGTGGCTCGAGGCCCACGGCCGCGGCCTGGGTGTCCGAAGGGTCGTTCGGCTGGCGGTGGCCGGAGCCTTCCACTCACCGTTCATGGAGCCCGCCGCCGAGATGGTGGCGAAGGCGGTGGCCGAGACCAGGTTCGAACCAGCCGCCTTCCCGGTCTACGCGAACGTGACCGCCTGTCCTGCATCGGTGGCCGAGATCCCCGGACTGCTCGTGTCCCAGGTGGTGGAACGGGTGAGATTCGCCGAGACCGTGCGGGCGATGACCGCTGCCGGCATCCGGGTGTTCGTGCACGTTGGCCCCGGTGACATCACGGCGGGGATGGCGCGGCGCATCGCGCCCGATGCGACGGTGCTCGTGGCCGGCACGATCGAGTCGCTTCCCGCTACGGTCTCGGCGCTGTCCGAAGGGCCGGAGGACCGCTGATGCCCAACGCCATGATCACCGGTTGGGGGAAGTGCCTTCCCCCAACCGTGCTCTCCAACGCCGACCTCCAGACCGTCGTCGAGACCTCCGACGAGTGGATCACGACGCGGACCGGGATCAAGGAGCGGAGGATCTCCCACGTGGAGGTGTCGGATCTGGCGGCGGTGGCGTCAGAGCACGCCCTCGCCGCCGCCGGGCTGACCCCCGACGCCCTCGACCTCATCGTCCTCGCGACCTGCTCGGGTGACTCGATCATCCCGGCGACGGCGGCGCATCTCCACGCCAAGCTCGGCGCCACGCGGGCAGCCGCCTTCGACCTCAACGCCGCCTGCTCGGGGTTCATCTACTCGCTCGTCGTCGCGGCCCGGATGATCGAGTCCGGGATGTACCGCACCGTTCTCGTCGTTGGGGCCGAGAAGCTTCATTACCACCTCGACTTCACCGATCGTTCCACGGCCGTGCTGTTCGGTGACGGCGCCGGGGCGGTGGTGCTCGAGGCGACCGACGAGCCGGTGGGGCTCCTTGCCGCCGAGTTGGGACTCGACGGGACCGCCGCCGGCATCCTCGAGGTGCGGACCGACGGCACCGCCGGGGCCCCGGGCCCCAGGTCGCCGCGGGAGACCGGGCTCCGCATGGACGGCCCCGAGGTGTTCCGGCGGGCCGTGACCACGATGGGGGACGCCTCGGTGCGAGTCGTCGGACAGGCCGGGCTCGAGCTGGACGATGTGGACCTGCTCATCCCGCACCAGGCCAACGTGCGGATCATCGACGCCGCCGCCCGCCGCCTCGGGCTGCGTGAGGATCAGGTGTTCGTCAACATCGCGTCGTACGGGAACACGTCGGCCGCCACGATCCCGGTGGCCCTGACCGAGGCGCTCGAGGAGGGGAGGGTTCGGCCCGGCGCCAACCTGGTCTTCGCCGCCTTCGGGGCCGGGCTCAGCTGGGCGGCGGCAGTGGTCCGGTGGGGAGAGCGGGTCGAGCCGCTCGGCCACAGCTCGGCCGCCCTGCCGCACACCGACGCCGAGGTGTGGGATCTCCTCCGATCGAACCTCGACTACTTCGGTCACCCGGAGCCGTCCGGATGAGCCGGACGGCGTTGGTGACGGGAGCCTCACGAGGGATCGGGAAGGCGGTGGCGCTCGAGCTCGCCCGCCGCGGGCATCGCGTCGCCGTGAACTACGCCCACCATCCGGCCGCCGCCGCCGAGGTGGTCGAGGAGATCGCCGCCTCGGGCGGCGAGGCGATGACGGCCGGCGCCGACGTCGGCGACGCCGATGCCGTGGCGGGGATGTTCGACGAGGTGTCCGGGCGCCTCGGGCCGGTCGAGATCCTGGTCAACAACGCCGGGATCACCCGTGACGACCTGGTGCTGCGGATGAGCCCCGAGCAGTTCGACGAGGTGATCGCCACCAACCTCCGCTCGGCGTTCCTGTGCACCAAGGCGGCGTTGCGCGGGATGCTCCGGAGCCGGTGGGGAAGGATCGTGTCGGTGGGCTCGGTTGCGGGGGTGGTCGGGAACCCGGGCCAGGCCAACTATGCCGCCTCCAAGGCCGGCCTGATCGGCCTGAGCCTGTCGGTCGCCAAGGAGGTCGGCTCGCGTGGCATCACCGTCAACGTGGTCGCCCCCGGGTTCATCGCCACCGACATGACCCGGGGGCTCTCCGAGGATTTGCGCTCGGCCGCCTTTGGCCAGATCGCCCTCGGCCGCTTCGGTGAGCCGCAGGAGGTGGCTGCTCTCGTGGGCTTCCTGACCTCCGACGAGGCGGGCTATGTCACAGGCCAGGTGATCCGGGTAGACGGGGGCATCAGCCTGTAGGGTGACCGCTTCGCCGAACGAATCGAATCTGAGAGAGAGGATGGGACCATGGACCGGGCAGAGATCGAGGCTCGCATGACCGAGGTGCTCGTGGGCGAGCTGGGGTTGGATGCTTCCAAGATCACCCCGTCGGCTCGCTTCGAGGAGGACCTCGAGGTCGACTCTCTCGGCGTGGTCGAGCTGCTGATGGCACTCGAGGACGAGTTCGGGGTGAAGATCGCCGACGAGGAGGCCGAGGCCATCCACACCGTCGGCGAGGCGATCGAACTCGTCAGCGGCAAGCTGGGCTGAGCGCCTCAGACCTCGCATCCCGGTCCGGCGGGCTCCTCGCCCCGTTCCCTCGCCTCCCGGTGCTCGGCGAGCGAGCGGTACACCAGCACGACCACCACCGCCATTCCACCTGCGGCGACCAGGAATCCGAGCACCGCGAACAGCGCCGCCCATCCCGGACAGCCTGCGGGCCGGCAGCTCACGTCGCTGACGACCCAGCCGAGCAGGCCCCCGATCATCCCTGCCGCGAGCGCGGGGAGCGCCACCCACGGGTTGGGGGACCGCCTCATGGCTGCTTGCTCCTTCGCCCCCGGCGATCGAGGCCGGCCGCGTCGAGGATCTCGCCGGGCACGAGCTCGGGAGGGATCGGGACAGCCCGGCCACGCTCGACGAGGGGACGCACCGCCACACGTGCGTCCGCGGTCCAGGCGAGGGCGGTGGCCGCGCCTGCCGTCACCCCGGCCGCGACGGCCACCGGGATGGGGGAACCGGCGATGGCGACGAGCCCGGCGAGCAGGGGTACCACCCGGACGACGGTGACCGCCCCGGTGGCCGCCCGGGTGTAGAGCAGGAGCGAGACGGTCGAGCCCACAACCCAGGCCCAGGCCGACCCGAGCCCCTCCACGCCGGTGCCGGCGAGGATCGCCGGAGTGACGAGCAGCAGCGTGGCGAGGGCCACCGACCGAGCCGGCGGTGCATCCGCCCTCGGTCGGGAGCGCACCCAGGTACGGGTCAGCGGCCCGATCAGCACCGCCATCGAGCTAGCGGACAGCAGCACGCCGAGCCACCAGGCGGGGGACACCGGGAGGACGGCGGCGAGTGCCAGCTCGCCCACCGCCAGGCCGATCCCGAGCCGGAGCGCCCACTGCGACCCGCCCACGACCATGCCGACGAGGCTCACGGCGGCCAGCACGAGCAGCCAGGCGCCGAGCAACAGCGCCGAGCTCCGTTCCCACGGGCCCGTTCCACCTCCCACCAGGAGGGCCCAGACGATGGCGGCCACCAGGCCGGGCACGGTGGAGGCGAGCATCCTGTTCACGAGGCCGGAGTCTCGGCCCGGTTACGGTGCTGTGCAAACCCGTGTCCCTCGATCATCCCCATCCCGACGACTGGCCGGGCGAGTACCGCTTCTGCCCCGAGTGTGCTGCCGCCCTCCGGCCGGAGCGACGCGGCGGCCGTCTGCGAATGGCCTGCCTGGCGTGCGGGTGGGTGCACTTCAGGAACCCGGCCGTGGGGGCGGCCGTGCTGGTCCGTGACGAGGCCGGTCGCGCGCTGCTGGTCCGTCGGGCGGAGGGCTCGACCAAGGCCGGGCTGTGGTGCATCCCAGCGGGCTACGTCGACTACGGCGAGGACATCCGCAGCGCGGCGGCCCGGGAGGTGAGCGAGGAGGCCGGGCTGGTCGTGGAGGTCGGTGAGGTGCTCCAGGTCGCCTCGAACTTCCATGACCCTGCCAAGCTGTCGGTGGGCGTCTGGTTCTCCGGCCGGGTGACGGGTGGTGAGCTCCGACCCGGTGACGACGCCGACGACGCCGGTTGGTTCCAGATGGACGAACTGCCCGAGCTCGCCTTCGAGACGGACCGCCGGCTACTCGGCGTCCTCGGTGATCGCTGACCGGGGCGGGAACTCGGCCTGCTCCTCGGGCTCCCACCGGACCTCTTCACGCCACGGCGAGCCGGGCCGGAGGCTGATGACGGCGGCGTGGCCGGGCTTGTCCCCGTTCAACCGCCGGAGGTCGCCCCCGGTGAGCCGGAGTCGACCGGCCTGGACGGGATCCTGGTGGCTGACGACGACCACGTCGCCCTCGGGATGGCGGTGGTGGAGGGCCACGACGGTGTCGGCCATTCTCCGGGCGAGGTCGTCCAGGCTCTCGTCGGAGAAGGGCAGGTCGTGGGGGTGCTCCAGGTAACCCTCCAACTCGCCGGGCCGTTCGTCGGGTAGATCCTCCCAGCGGATGCCGGACCATCGCTCGGCGAGCCGCCACTCCTCGAGGTCGGAGTCGACCCGCACGGGAGCGGCGGCACGCTCGGCGATGACCCCGGCCGTCTCGAGCGCCCGCTCGAGGGGCGAAGACCACACCGCCACGATCGGCCGTGAGCCCAGGTACCTGGCGGCCGCCCGCGCCTGGCGCCGGCCCCGCTCGGAGAGGCGGAACCCGGGCAAGGAGGCATAGACGAGATGGTCGGGGTTCTCGACCTCGGCGTGACGGACCAGGTGGACGAGGGAGGCCATGGGCCGGCACACGGTACCGGCATCCGCGGTGCGCTCTGCGCTCTGCGCATTGCGCACGGCATCACGGCCCGAGCGTTAGCTTGGTCTCGTGACCTGGGCCGAACCGATCCTCCACGTCGACATGGATGCGTTCTTCGTCGAGGTGGAGCGGCTCGAGCGTCCCGATCTCGCCGGGGCGCCGGTCGTGGTCGGCGGCACCGGGCCCCGGGGAGTGGTCGCCTCGGCCGGCTATGAGGCGCGGGCCTACGGGATCCGGTCGGCCATGCCGATGTCGACCGCACTCAGGCGCTGCCCTGGGTTGGTCGTGCTCCCACCCCGCCACGACCGGTATCGAGCCGTGTCGATCCGGATCTTCGAGGTTTTCCGGTCGTTCACGCCGCTCGTCGAGGGATTGTCACTCGACGAGGCGTTCCTCGACGTCTCCGGGCTGCGGCGCCACCATCCGTCGAGCACCGACGTCGCCCGGCACGTCAAGGCGTCGATCCGGGACGAGACGGGGCTGGCCGCCTCCGTGGGAGTCGCCTCCACGAAGTTCATGGCGAAGCTGGCCTCGGAGTCCGCGAAGCCCGATGGGCTGATGGTGGTGCGAGGCGAGCAGGCGACGGCCTTCCTGCACCCGCTGCCGGCCTCGGCGCTGTGGGGCGTGGGTGAGGCCACGAGGGCGGGCCTGGCCAGGCTCGGGGTGGAGACGGTCGGTGATCTGGCTGACCTACCCGAAGCTGCGCTCGCCAAGGCGGTGGGCCCGGCACTCGCCGCCCACCTGCATGCGCTCTCGATGGGGATCGATCCTCGACCGGTGGTGCCGGATGCCGAGGTCCAGTCCGTGTCGGTCGAGGAGACCTTCGACGTGGACGTCCTCTCCGACGACCGACTCCGGGTGGTGCTGCGGCGCCAGGCCGACCGGGTCGCCGCCCGGCTCCGGGCAGCCGGCCTGACCGGTGGCACCGTGGTGCTCAAGGTCCGTTACCCGGATTTCACCACCCTCACCCGGTCGGCCTCGTCGGAGCGGCGGGTCTCGTCGGGCATCGACGTCTTTCGGGTGGCCGCCGGACTGCTCGAGAGCCTCGATCGAGGAGGACGGGCCGTCCGGCTGCTGGGGATCGGCGTGAGCGCCCTCGAGTCCGCGGACCGGCCTCGCCAGCTCGCCCTCGACGGCCGTGATCGATGGAAGGACCTCGAGCGCAGCGTGGACGAGTTGCGGGCCAGATACGGGAGAGAGACCGTGTTCCCGGCGAGCCTGTCGACGCCGGGCGCCGGCGATCCGGGGCCCTCCGATTCGGGGTGACGCAAGCCGCGCGACACCCGTATACTGCGCGCTTCGAGAGTCCGTCCATCGAGGGGCTGAGTGAGGTGATGACGTGCCCCTGAACGACCGGGAGCAGAAGATCCTCGAGGAGATCGAGCGCCAGTTCTACGAGGAGGATCCGGCGCTCGCTCACGC
This sequence comes from Acidimicrobiia bacterium, assembly GCA_046484325.1. Classification (GTDB taxonomy): domain Bacteria; phylum Actinomycetota; class Acidimicrobiia; order Spongiisociales; family ZC4RG35; genus JAWOJB01. Next base: position 49,242 of record JAWOJB010000076.1, read on the forward strand.
GGTTCGCAACATCGCCCGCTCCGGTCGCTTCGGGATTCGCCTGCCCCTGCTCGGTGTGATCGCCGGGGCGATCCTCGTGATCGTCTCGTTCACGAGCCAGACGCTCGTGGCCCTGGCGGGCTTCGCCCTCATGGTGCTGTCCGCCACTGCGGTCGTCCACGGCATCCGCACCCGCGGCGGGCTCTCGACATCGGCGTCCGACACGGACGGACGGCGATGGCGACGTGGTCTCCGGCGGTCGTGAACCGTCCGGAGCCCGTCGAGTCGCTCGGGTAGAGGTTCCATCGAACCCGGCTCGGGTGACCTTTGGAGGAGGGAGTCGTCGGCCCCGAGGGGCCGGCTCGATCGGTCATGAGAGGGTTTGGTCTTGCAGGAAGGTTTCACCGCCGAACAGGCGACGTCGTTGACCGGGTGCACACATCATCAGCTTCGGTACTGGGATCGGGTCTCGCTCGTGGGCCCATCGATCCAGAGCACCGGGGGCCGGCCCGGGGTCCCACGTCTCTACTCGTTTCGTGATCTGGTCGCCCTGCGGGTGGTGCGCAGCCTGATCGACAACGGGATGTCGCTCCAGCGAATCCGCCGGGCGTGGGACTACTTGCGTCGCAATGGCGACATGGAGGATCACCTCGGCTCGGTCAAGCTGGTGACCGACGGAACCACGATCTTCCAGGTCGGATCCGACGGCGGCGTGCTCCTCGACGCACTGCGTGAGGGTCAGCTGGCGTTCTTCGTGGCGATCGACGAGGTCACCCGCAAGGTCGAGGAGGACGTGACGAAGTTCGAGCTCGACCGGACGGCTTTCCTCGCGATGCTCCGGCGGGTCGAGGACGACGTGGCGGAGGAGCTCGGTCAGGCAGCGGGCGGCTGATCGCCGGTCACCGCGGCGGTCGTAGCGACGTCGGTCTGAGCTGCGCGTAGACGAGATCCAGTCGTTGGTAACGGGCCCGTAGTCGCGCCTCGGCGCGCTGGAAGGCGGCGGCCGCCCCGACGGTGGACGGCTCCTCGCCCGGGCCGTACACGGCGGCGGTGTAGAGCTCGGCGAGCGGGACGATGGCCGGGTCGTGGGCTGCCGCGAGCTCCAGCGGTGTGAGATCGAGCCTGAGGCCGACGCCGAGGTCCCGGAGCTGATCGACGATCTCGTCCCAGGCGGCGGTCACGTCTCCGTCCCGGAGCCGTTGCATCCTCCGGCGCCGGCGCCACCACTTGGCGCCCGGAATCGCTCCGATCACGACCAGCCCGAGTGCCGCCCAGAGCCATGGGGACGAGGCGAGCCGGCCCCCGGCCCCCAGGTCGATCGGCACGATCGGGACGCCCTCGACGTCGATCTCGGGACCGAAGTCCCGCCGATCGGGCTGTGACCCGGGCTCCGAGGCCTCGTCGGCCTCGGTGGGCTCGGGAATGTAGGCGGCCGGGTCGAAGCCGAGCAGCGCGTCCGATGCCGTGACGGTCGTGCCGTCCCCACGCGGGGTGGGATCGAACCGTACCCACCCCTGGCCGTCGAACCACACCTCGACCCACGCGTGGGCGTTCCGCTCGCGCACGACGATCAGATCGAACGAGGAATCGTCACCCACCGTCACCCTGCGGACCTCGCCGGGGGTGAATCCGATCACCACGCGGCTGGGGAGTCCCAGCGCCCGAGCCATCACGGCCATCGCGGTGGCGTACTGCTCGCAATAGCCGGTTCGGTGGTTGGGGCTCTCCGGGTCGAGCAACCACGCGGCCAGGTCGAGTGAGGAGTGGCCGGTGTCGACGTCGGTGCTGTAGGTGAACC
>JAWOJB010000024.1:0-109189 GCA_046484325.1 Acidimicrobiia bacterium
GGAGACCCGGTCAACGCCGCCGGGATCGGCCCGATCGGGATGAACGCCACGACAGCCGCCACTCCGGCCGCTCCGAGGTTCAGCGTGACGTGGAGGCCGGTGGGCGGGGTGTCCGGCTGGCCGAAGCAACCACAACCAGCGAGGCTCCGGCCCTCTCGGATCGCCGACCAGGAGAACCAGGCGAACCCCAGATACGCGGCGGCAAGGCCGGCGGCGGCGAGTCGCGAACCCGTGCCGAGCGCTGCGAGAGCGAGCAGCACCTCGGCGAGACCCAGCGTGCGGACCGCTGCATGGGTCGACGGGAGCCCGGCCGACCGGAGCGCCGAACCCGTGGGGCCTGGCCGGCCCAGTTTGGCGACCCCGGCGACGCCGACGAGCAGGGCGACCGCCATGAACGGCCCGATCAGGGGAGGCATGGCGGGGCATCCTACCGGTACACCGCCCACCTCCGGACCACCGATATCGTGACGTCTGCATGGTCCTACCCGACGAGCCCGGCTTCGACACCCTGGCGGTGCACGCCGGTGCCGCCAGCGACCCGGTCACCGGGTCGCCGGTGCCGCCCCTCCACCGCTCGGCCGGGTTCGTGTTCGACGACGCCGAGCACGCCGCCGCCCTCTTCGACCTCGACGTTCCCGGCTACATCTACTCCCGGATCGCCAACCCGACCGTCGGGGCCTTCGAGGAGCGGATCGCCGCGCTGGAAGGGGGGAGCGCGGCGGTGGCCACCGCCTCGGGCCAGGCCGCCCTCCACCTGGCGGTGGCGACCCTGACGGGGGCGGGCGGGCACATCGTCAGCTCTTCGGCGCTGTACGGCGGAACCGCCAACCTGTTCCTCCACACGCTGCCGAGATTCGGGATCACCACCACCTTCGTCGATCCCCGCGACCACGAGGGCTTCGGGCGGGCGATCCGGCCCGAGACCCGGCTCGTCTACGGCGAGACGATCGGTAACCCGACCATGGCGGTGCTCGACCTGCCCGCCGTCTCGGCCATCGCCCACGACCGCGGTCTGCCCCTGCTCGTGGACAACACGTTCGCCACCCCGTACCTGTGCCGGCCGGTGGAGTGGGGGGCGGATCTCGTGCTCCACTCGGCCACCAAGTTCATCTCCGGTCACGGCACCGTCATCGGCGGCGTGGTGGTCGACGGAGGCACCTTCGACTGGGTCGGGTCGGGCCGGTTTCCCCAGCTCACCGAACCGTCGCCCACCTACCGGGGCCTCGCCTTCGCCGACGAGTTCGGGCCGGCGGCCTTCGCCAACCTTGCCCGGGCAGACGCACTCCGCGACTTCGGGGCGTGCATGGCGCCCGATGTGGCCTGGCTCTTGCTCCAGGGGCTGCAGACCCTGGGGGTGAGGGTCGAGCGACACCTGGCCAACGCCCGGAGGGTGCTCGATTTTCTGGCTGCGGCCGACGGGGTGGCGTGGGTGTCCCACCCCGACCTCGACACCCATCCCGACCGGTCGCTGGCGGCGAGGCTCCTCCCGAGGGGGGCCGGCTCGATCTTCGCGCTCGCTCTCGAAGGCGGCCGCGAGGCAGGAGCCCGGTTCGTCGAGGCCCTGGAGGTGTTCTCCCACCTGGCCAATGTCGGAGACGTCCGCTCCCTCGTCATCCATCCCGCCTCGACCACCCACCGTCAGATGACCTCCGAGCAGCTTGCCGCCGCCGGGATCGACGAGGGTCTGGTGCGCATCTCGGTGGGGCTGGAAGACCCCGAGGACCTCGTCGCCGATCTGCGGCGGGGTCTGCGGGCGGCCCGGAGCTGACGTGGACGTCTCGGTCGACGGTCGACGGGCCTTCCTCCACACCGGGGGCGTCGAGCTCACGCCCTGGCGTCCGGCCATCCTGCTGATACACGGAGCCGGGATGGACCACACCGCCTGGCACCACCAGACCCGCGCCCTCGCCCACGCCGGTCTGGCCGCGATCGCCCCCGACCTTCCAGGCCACGGCCGGTCGGCGGGCCCGGTGGCGGCCTCGGTCGAGGAGATGGCCGCCTGGGTGGTCGCCCTCCTCGACGCCCTCGGCATCGAGCGGTCGTCGATCGCCGGGCACAGCATGGGCTCGCTGGTGGCCCTGGAAACCGCCGCCGCCCATCCCGAGCGCTGCAATCGCCTGGTCCTCACCGGCACCACCGGGGCGATGGGGGTGCACCCCGATCTGCTGGCCGCCGCCGATCGAGATCTGGCCCTTGCGGCGCGGTTCATCGCCGGCTGGTCGTTCGGAGGCCGCGGCCGAATGGGCGGTCATCCCCGATCCGGCACCTGGCTGCCGGGGGCCGCCCGCCACCTGGTGGCGGTGTCGCCTCCCGGTGCGCTCGCTGCCGGCCTGCGGGCCTGTGTCGCCTACCCGGGGCTGGAACGGGCGGCGTCGGTGACGGCTCCGGCGCTGGTCATCTCCGGCACCGCCGATCGGATGACGCCGCCGGAGACGTCGGCTCGGCTGGCCGGCGTGCTGGAGTCCGGTCGGCTGGAGGTGCTCGAAGGGGCCGGTCACCTGGCCATGGCCGAGCGGCCCCGGGAGGTGCTCCAACTGATGCGGGAGTTCCTGGCGCCTACGATTCCGCCTCCATGAGCCACGAGGTCGCCGACCTCGGACGGGTCGAGACCCGCTTCCACACCCTCGGCGAGCCGCTGCGCCTGCAGGGCGGCGGCGCCCTGCCCAGGGTCACTCTCGCCTATGAGCTGTACGGGGAGATCAACGAGGCTCGCGACAACGTCGTGCTCGTCTTCCACGCCCTCACCGGCAGCCAGCATGCCGCCGGGTTCAACCCGGAGGTGGAGGGGATCGCCTCGCGCTGGACCGAGGAGGTCCACGTCGGCTGGTGGGACGGCTTCATCGGGCCGGGAAAGGCCCTCGACACGCGCCGTCTGGCCGTGCTCTGCGTCAACTACATCGGCGGCTGCTACGGCAGCACCGGCCCGGTCTCGCCGGGGCCTGACGGCCGGCCCTACGGGGGGTCCTTTCCACGGCTGACGCTCACCGACATCGTGGACTCCCAGATGGCCCTCCTCGACGAGCTCGGCATCGAGCGGCTCCATGCCGTCACCGGCGGTTCGGTGGGTGGGCTGATGGCACTGGTGCTCGCCACCCGCTATCCCGACCGGGTGGGCTCGGTCGTCCCGATCGCCGCCGGGCTGGGTGTGACCTCGCTGCAGGTGCTCCACAACTTCGAGCAGATGTTCGCGATCATCACCGACCCGGATTTCGACGGAGGTGACTACTACGACGGCGATCCCCCCGACCTCGGGCTCGCCCTCGCGCGGATGATCGGCCACAAGACCTTCGTCTCCCTCGAGGCCCTCCGCGACCGGGCGCGGGCCGAGATCGTGCGGCACGAGAACCTGGGCGGATACGAGGTGGGGCACCACCTCGAGTCGTACATGCTCCACCAGGCCCAGAAGTTCGTGAAGCGGTTCGACGCCAACACCTACCTGCTGATCATGACGGTGTGGCAGCAGTTCGACGTCGAGCGGGAGGTCGGTGCCCCGGTTTCGGAGCTGCTGACCCGATGCCGCGACCAGCGATGGACGGTTTTCACGATCGACTCCGATGTCTGCTTCTACCCCGACGAGCAGGAGGAGTTGGTCTCGGCGCTCAAGACGGCCGGGGTCGCCGTGCGCCGATTCACGGTGCACTCCGACAAGGGACACGACTCGTTCCTCATCGAGCCGCACCTGTATGCAGCGCTGCTCTCCGATGCCCTCCATGGCCACTGGTGAGGAGCCTGCGAGCCGGCGTCTGATACCGTTCCGACCGCCGTGATCACCGACATGCTCGCTCCGTTCGCGTTCGTGGTGGCCGCCTACCTGGTCGGTTCGATTCCCTTCCCCCTGCTCATCGGCCGGCTCAAAGGGATCGACCTCCGATCGGTCGGGTCGGCCAACGTCGGTGCGGGCAACCTCACCCGGACCGGCGGCTTCCCGGCCGGGCTGGCGGGAGCGGCTCTCGACGGGTGGAAGGGCTTGTTGCCGGTCGTCGTGGGCACCCAGGCCCAGTTGGGGGCGGGGACGGTGGGGGCCGCAGTGCTGGCCGCCGTCGCCGGGCACAACTGGTCGGTGTTCCTCCGGGGTCGCAGTGGCCGGGGGCTGGCCACGTCGGCCGGGGCCCTGCTGGGGCTCAATGCCTCGCTCGTCGTATGGCCGTTCGCATGGGCCGTGGCCGGGTGGAAGATCGGCGGCGGCCTGGGGGGGTTCGTCGGATGGGGATTGCTTCCCCTGTATGCCTACATCGCCGGGTCTCCGAGCATCGAGGTGGCGGTGACCTCGGGACTCGCCGTGCTCATGATCGTCAGGCGGGCCCAGGGCAACGACGGGCGCGCTCCCTGGTGGGGTCCACTCGTCCACCGGGTGGTCTTCGACCGGGACCGGTCACCCGTTGCCGACGTGGTGCCCGTCGCCGGCGAGGCCGAGCGGCCGATCCACACCTGACGTGGCGCGCCGGACAACGGTCGTCCTGGCCGGAGCCGGCGCCGTGCTGCTCGCCTACCTCGGCCTGCTCGCCTGGCTGCTGGCCCGCAGGGACCTGCCTGGCTTCGGGGTGGGCGACGGTGTGCTGCTGGTTGCGGCTGTGGCCGCCCAGTTCGCCGGCGTGTGGTGCTTCGGGGCGCTGTTCCGGGACGGGCTCGCCCGCTCGGGGACGCACCTCCGTCCGCTCGCCGCCTTCCGGGCTGCCCTGATCGGGGCAGGGGTAGCCCGCCTGTTGCCGGTCGGGGGGGCCATAACCCCCGTGGCGATGGCCTGGTCGGCCCGCTCCGAGGCGAAACACACCTCCGGTGCGGCGATCCGGTCGACCGTCCTCAACTATGCCGGACTGCTGGTCGGGACCGGGGCGGTGCTGGTCTGGATCCAGGCCCGGGAGCCGATCGCCCCCGAGGCGACGGGGGCCGCCCTCGTCGGCGGCCTCACCGCGCTCATGATCGGTCTGGCGCTGATGTTCGGGTCGTCCCGGCTGGGCAGCCTGGTGGGTCTGCTGCCCGGCAGCCTCGGCGTGAGGTTCCGTCCGGCGTTCCACGACCATGCCGCCGATGCGACGGCCCAGGGCCTGGTGTGGGCGAGGCTCGGGTTCGAGGCGGCGGTGCTGTGGGCCGTGTTCTGGGCCTTCGACATCAGGCTCACGCCAACCCAGGCGTTCGCGACGTTCGGCCTGGGCCAGCTCGCCAGCGGGCTGCCCGGGACCCCGGGCGGGCTCGGGTTCGCCGAGGCGGGTCTGGTCGGCGCGCTGGCCCTGTTCGGGATCCCAGCCGAGATCGCGCTGTCATCGACCCTCGTGTACCGGCTGGTCTCCTACTGGCTGCCGGTGGGCGCCGGGTTGGTGGCGGGAGGTCAGAGCTTCTTGGCCGCCCGCGAGGCCGGTCTCACCGGTGAGGCCGACCCACCCTCTCGACGTTGAGCAACCGCGTGGGCTCAGCCCACGCGGTTGCTCAATCAACCGTGGGCGGGCGGCCAGGGCCCGGCGGTCCGGCGAACACCTGGGCTACCTCCATCCAGCGGGCGGCGGTGACCCCCTCAATGACGAGGTGGGTGTCGGCGATGTGCCGCCGCTGGGCGACCACCAGACAGAAGTCCTCGACCGGTCCGGTGACCGAATCGGTGGCCTCGTCATTCCAGACCCGGACCCGCCCGCTCGGCCCGCGCAGTGCCACCCGCACCTTCTCGGACGGCACCTCCAAGCCCCGGTTCTGGAAGCTCCACGAGAAGGTCTTGACCCCCAGTTCGGCGATGTGGAACAGGCGGTCGGTGGGCTCCCGGACCACCCCGAGGGCGTCGGCCACGTCCGCCCCGTGGGCCCAGGTCTCCATGAGCCGCGCCACCGCCGACGAGCGGGCCTTCATCGGAGGCCCGTACCAGGGGAGGCGGGCACCGGGGTCGACGGACCCGAGTGCCTCCTGCAGCTCGGCCCGGGCCTCCTGCCACCAGGCGAGCAGCTCGGCCGGGGCCAGCGCACGCCCCCTCGACAGGTGCCGCTCCATCAGGGCGTCGGGCCCCTCGGCCAGCACCTCGTTGACCGATGCCATGAAGGCCTCCGGGTCCCGGGCCGAGAGGGCCGCCTGCTGGTCGAAGTAGGCGAGGTGCGAGATCTGGTCCCGGATGCACCACCCCTTGGCCGGCGTGGGGGTGTCCCATCCGTCGTCCGCCAGCTCGGCGACGAGTGACTCGACGTCGTCCTGCTCGGCGGCCAGATCGGCCAGCACGTCATCCATCGCCACCTCCCACCTCGATGCCGCACAGCTCCTCCAGCGCCTTGACGAGGGCGTGGTTGCCCTCGGATCCCAGGCCCCGGCGCTGGAGCGCCCGGTAGAGCTGGAAGACGAGCGACGTCCCCGGCAGGGGCACGCCAAGCTCGTCGGCGGCCTCCAGCACCAGTCGGAGATCCTTCTGCTGGAGGTCGATGGTGAAGCCTGGCCGCCAGTCGCGGTCGACCATCTGCGGGCCGCGATTGGCCAGCATCCACGATCCCGCCGCTCCCCCGGTGACCGCCTCCAGCGTGGCCGTCAGATCGAGGCCACCGGCCTCGGCGAGGAGCAGCCCCTCGGACACGGCCAGCTGGGTGACGACCACCAGGGCCTGGTTGACCAGTTTGGCCATCTGACCCGAGCCCACCGGGCCCAGATGGGTGATGGTCGACCCGTACGCCTCGAGCAGGGGCCGGGCCCGTTCGAGGTCGCGGGCGTCTCCCCCCACCATGATCGAGAGCGTGCCGCGGGCCGCCCCCTCGCTGCCGCCGCTGACGGGGGCGTCGAGCCAGCGACCGCCCCGTTCGCCCACGGCGGTGGCCAGCGAGCGGGTGGCGGCCGGCGAGATCGTCGAGTGGTCCACGACGAGACCGCCCTGGCGCAGACCTTCGCCGATGCCGTCCTCCCCGAGCACCACCTGCTCGACGTCGGGCGTGTCGGACACGCAGATCATGACCACGTCGGCCTGCCGGGCCACGTCGGCGGGCGAGGTGGCCGCCAACGCCCCGGCGGCGATGATCGGCTCGAGCCGTCCGGGCGACCGGTTCCAGGCCACCACCCGGTGGCCCCGGGCCAGCAGGTTGCGGGCCATGCCGCCGCCCATGATCCCCAGCCCCACGAATCCGACCGGTCCGTTCACCTCAAGGCTCCACGAGGACGAGCACCTGATCGGCGTCGACCTGGTCGCCCTCGGCCGCTCGCACCGAGCGGACGATCCCTGCGTGGGGGGCGCGCAGCGAATGCTCCATCTTCATGGCCTCCATGACGACAAGCACCCGGCCCTCCTCGACCTCGTCGCCTTCGGCCACGAGCACCTTGACGACCCTGCCGGGCATCGGGGCAAGCAGCGAGCCGGGTTCCTCCTCGATGCCGGGGAGCGGAAAGCGCTCGTGCTCGACGAGTCGGCTGTAGCCGGTGGCGCCGTCGACGTGGTGGACCGCACCCTCCCGGCGGATCCGGAACCGGGTCAGGAGACCGTCCACCTCGAGCGCGACCCGGTTCGGCGTGCATTCGCCCAATCGCACGGTGCCGAGCGGTGCCCCATCGACCTCGACCACCGGTCCATCCCGGGTGAACCGGTACCCGACGGCGATCTCGGAGGAGTCGCCCTCGAAGACGACGATCTGGGGCTGCGAAGGGCTGTTGCGCCAGCCCGACGGGATGGCGGCGAGCCGGTCGGTGGCGGCCCGCCGCCCGGCCTGGGCAGCGAGGGCCGCGGCTACGGCCGCACGTCGCTCCCGTGCCTCGTCGGGGAGCGGCCGGCCGAGGAGGGCGGGATCGTGGCGCTCGAGGAAGTGGGTGTCGGTGTCGCCGGCCAGGAACTCGGGATGCTCGAGGATCCGGACGAGCAGATCGCGGTTGGTCGTCACACCGTGGAGCTCGGCGTGCCGGAGCTCGGCGGCAAGCCGGGCTGCCGCCTCGTGCCTCGTCGGGCCCCAGGCGATGACCTTGGCGATCATCGGGTCGTAGTGGGGCGTGACCTCCGACCCGTCCTCGACCCCGCTGTCGACCCGGACCACCTCGTCGGCGAACCGGAACCGGGACACCGTGCCGGTGGCGGGGAGGAACCCGTTGCGGGGGTCCTCGGCGTAGATCCGCACCTCGACGGCGTGGCCGAACGCCTCGGGCTCCATCGCCTCCGGGGGTAGGGGCTCGCCCTCGGCGACCAGCAACTGGAGGCGGACGAGGTCGAGGCCCGTGATCTCCTCGGTCACCGGGTGCTCGACCTGGAGGCGGGTGTTCATCTCGAGGAAGAAGAACTCCCCGTCCTGGAAGAGGAACTCGACGGTCCCGGCCCCGACGTAGTCGACGGTCCGAGCCGCCGCCACCGCCGCCTCGCCCATCCGGAGCCGGAGATCCTCGTCGATCGCCGGGGAGGGCGACTCCTCGATGATCTTCTGGTGGCGCCGCTGGATCGAGCACTCCCGCTCGAAGAGCGACACGACGTTGCCGTGGCGGTCGCCGAACACCTGGATCTCGATGTGGCGGGGCGCGTCGAGGTAGCGCTCGAGGAACACGGTGCCGTCACCGAAGGCCGAGGCCGCCTCCCGCTCGGCTCCTCGCACGTCGTCGAGCAGGGCGTCGGGCCCCCGGACGATCCGCATGCCCTTGCCGCCTCCGCCCGCCGAGGCCTTGACGAGCACCGGGTAGCCGACGCTCTCGGCCGCCTCCCGGATGGCGGTGTCGTCGAGATCGGTCAGGTCGACGCTCGGGAGGGTGGCGACCCCGGACGCCTCGACCAGGCGCTTGGACTCGAGCTTGGAGCCCATTGCCGCGATCGCCTCGGGTGAGGGGCCGATCCAGACGAGCCCCGCCTCGAGGACCGCCCGGGCGAAAGCCGCGTTCTCGGCGAGGAACCCGTAGCCGGGGTGGACGGCGTCGGCGCCCGTTCGGAGGGCGGCCTCGACGACCGACTCGATCCGGAGGTAGGACTCGCCGGCAGACGATCCGCCCAGGGCGACGCCCTCGTCGGCTTCCCGGACGAAGGGGGCGTGGCGGTCGGGCTCGGAGTAGACGGCGACGGTGGCGATCCCCATCTCCCGGCAGGTGGCGAAGATGCGCCGGGCGATCTCCCCCCGGTTGGCGACGAGCAGCTTTCGAATCATGCGGCGGAGAGCGGGGACGGGATCACCGAGTGGCGAGGTTAGCCGTGACGCTCCGCCTCCTCCTCCGGAGGCCCGGCAGGGTCGTCCTCCCGTTCATTGAGCAACGATGTGGGCCGAGCAAACGCGGTTGCTCAATGAACGGCCCGAGGGTCAGCCGTGGGCCCGTCGCGACCCGGTGAAGGCGGCGGCGGCCCTCCGCTCGAGCTCCTCGACCGAGCTGCGGACCGACTCGACGTCCTGGAAGTGGAGCACGTGGACGAAGAGGGTGGTTCCGGTCGGGCCCCCGACCTCGACCGTGAGCGTCCCGGGCGTGAAGGTGATGGCGTTGGCGATGAGGGCGACCAGCTGGGGGCTCTCGACCTCCACCGAGACGATGGCCTCGTGGATCCCGCTGCGGGGGCGGACGACCTCCCAGGCCACCAGGGCGTTGGCCTTGACGAGGCTCCAGAGGTACCAGAACCCGAACCAGACCGCCGACACCGGCCGGACCCGCTCCACCGGCACTTGCGCCGCCACCACCCCCGAGAACACGACCACGGCGGCGACGACCAGGCCGGCCAGCACCGTACCCACCGACACGTCGCGCCACAGCGCCATCCAGGCGACCACGATGGAGACGAAGGTCAGCACGACCGGCACGCGACCGGTGAACGTCCGGGCCGGGGGGACCCGGGTGTCGCCGGTGGCGAGGGCATCCTGCTGGAGCCCGGGAGCCCGGCCGGTGAGGTAGGTGATCCTTGCCAGCATGTGGCCGGCCACCGGCGAGGTGACGAACTGGAGGGCCACGACGAAGAGGGCGACGCCGGCCAGGTCGTCGGAGCCGGCGACGATCGCCGACCCGGCCACGACCAGCACCAGGCCGAGCGTGGCGGGCTTGGCGGCGGCGTGGAGTCGCGCCAGCGTCGTCCGGAAGCGGTGGATGCCGACGGCGGCCAGCAACCCGAGCGTCGCCCCGACCGCGATGAAGATCGATCCCACCAGGTCGGCCATCAGAGGTCCCGCCGTTCGATGTAGCGCGCCACGATGACCGTGCCGATGAAGGCGACGAGGGTGAGCACCACCAGCAGTGGCACCAGGTACTCGCTCTCGGTTCGGGCGGCCTCGACCGCCGCCAGGGCGCCCACCATCGCCAGCACCAGGTCGAGCGCGAGCATGCGGTCGGCCACGGTCGGACCGCGCACGAGCCGCACGGCGGCGATGAGGCCGGCCGAGCCGAGCATCAGCTCGATCGTGGTCAGGAACTCAGGCACGGCCCATCACCGCCTCGACGTATGCTCCCGGATCCACGAGGTCCCCTGCCGCCCGGGCGGCAAGCTCGTACAGGGGTTGGGCGGCGAAGGCCACGACCAGGCTGACCACGAGGAGGGCGGCGGTGGCACCGACCATCGTCCGGTCGAACGGTCGGGCGGGCCGATCCTCGGACTCGCCCCAGAAGGCGGCGGCCCAGATCTTGGTCATGGAGAAGAGGGTGAGCAGGCTGACAAGCAGGCTGACCGCCACCACCACCGGCCGGTCGAGGGCCAAACCCTCACGGATGAGGGCGAGCTTGGCGACGAAGCCACTGAAGGGGGGGAGCCCGGCCAGGGACAGTGCCAGCGGCAGGAAGAGCACTGCGGCCACCGGTCCTCGGTGGAGGAGACCCCCGAGCCGCTCGAGCCGGCCGGTCCCGGCCTCGGCCTCGACCAGGCCGCCGACCAGGAACAGCCCGGTCTTCACCACGATGTGATGGACCATGTACAACACCGTCGCCGCCAGCCCCGCCAGGGTGAGGAACCCGAGACCCATGATCATGTAACCGATCTGGCTGATGATGTGGAAACTCAGGATCCGCTTGACCTCGCCCTGGGAGACCGCCCCCAGCACCCCGATGAGCATCGTTGCCCCGGCGATGAAGAGCAGCAGGGTGGAGGGCCCCTCGGGGGCGAAGATCAGGGTCTGGGTGCGAACGATGGCGTATACCCCGATCTTGGTGAGGAGGCCGGCGAAGATCGCCGTCACCGCGGTCGGTGCCGTCGGATAGGCGTCGGGCAGCCAGTTGAACAGCGGGAAGATGGCGGCCTTGATCCCGAACACGACGAGGAACAGGGTGCCGAGTCCGATCCGCACGGGGTCGGGCAGGTTCCCCACCCGGCCCGCCAGATCCGCCATGTTCACGGTGCCGGTGGCCGCGTAGAGGAACGCCACGCCCGACAGGAACAGCGCCGAGGCGAGCAGGTTGATGATGACGTAGGTCATCGTCGCCCGTACCTCCCGGCGCTCCGCCCGGAGCGTGAGGAGGACGTAGCTCGAGATCAGGGTGACCTCGAAGGCAACGAACAGGTTGAAGATGTCGCCCGTGAGAAAGGCCACCGACACGCCGGCCGTGAGGGTGAGGTAGACGGGGTGGAAGTACCAGGTGGTCTCCTCCCATTTCATCTGGGCCACCGCGTACACGAGCACCGCCAGGAACATGACGGCCGCCACCGTCAGGAGGATCGCCGAGAACCGGTCGGCCACCAGGGCGATGCCGGCCGGGGCCGGCCAGGCCCCCACGTCCACCACCTGGGTCCCCAGCCGATCCACCCGGACGAGGAGCATGATCGCGATGGCGAGGTGGGCGACGATGGCGCCGATCCCCACTACCCGCTGGACGCGAGGCCGCCCTCCTGCCGCCGTCGAGACGGCCGCCGCGAGCAGCGGGACGATGATCGGGGCGACGACGAGCCAGCTCACGACCCCATCCTCCGGGCGACCCGGCGGTCTTCGACGTCGTCCTCGACCTGGTCGCTGCCGGTGAGCACATGGCTGCGATAGGCGAGTGCCAGCAGGAAGACGGTCACCCCAAAGCTGATGACGATGGCAGTGAGCACCATCGCCTGGGGGAGCGGATCGGTGGGCGCTGTCGAGCTGCCATCGGTGATCGGCGGTGCCCCGGATCGGCCCCCGGAGAGCAGGAGCAGGAGGTTGGCTGCGTGGGAGATGAGCCCCAGGCCGACGATGATCCTGGTCAGGTTGCGCTGCAGGAGGAGGTAGGTGCCGGCGCCGAACAGCAGCGACGCTGCCACCACGAGCGCGGTGTTCATGTGGCCATCTCCGGCTCGTCACGCCCGAAGGCCTGGAGCAGTTGGAGCGTCATCCCGGACACCACCAGGTACACGCCGGTATCGAAGAAGAGGACCGACACCAGCTTCACCTCTCCGACCAATGGCAGCGAGAACTTCCATATGAAGCTCTCCATGAAGGCGGCTCCCACCAGCATCGGCAGTGTCGAGACGGTGGCGGCGAGCAGCAGGCCGGTCCCGAGCACCGAGGCCCCCCCGATCGGGACCCTGGCGCGGACGGCCGCGGTGCCCCCCGCCAGGAACACGAGGATCAGGCCGGCCGAGGCGGCGAGGCCGCCGGCGAAGCCTCCGCCCGGCTGGTTGTGGCCCGCGAAGAGCAAGTAGAGGGAGAACACGAGCAGGAGCGGGAAGACGCTCCGCACCGCCGCGTCGAGGATGTACGAGCGCCGCATCAGTTCTCCCCGCCCCGGCGTCGGGCGAAGAGTGGGAGGACCAGGGCGGCGGCACCGAGCGTCGCCACCACGAGGACCGTGATCTCGCCGAGCGTGTCGAACCCCCGGAAGTCGACCAGGATCACATTGACCACGTTGGCGCCTCCGGCCGCCGGGAGGGCCTGCTCGAGGTAGAAGTCGGACACGGGAGGCTCGGTGCGGGTCGAGCCGGACACCAACACCGCCACCGCCACGAACACGGCGACGGCCACCGCCGTCACCACCCGGATCGTCGTGGCGTAGCCCGGTCTCGGGGCCTCGTCGTATCCGATCGGGAGGCGGACGAGGACGAAGGCGAAGAAGAACACGACCAGCGTTTCGACCAGCAGTTGGGTGAGGGCCAGATCGGGCCCGCCTTCGAGCAGGAACAACCCGGCGACCGAGTAGCCCACCGCCCCCAGGAGCATCACCGCCACGAAGCGGCGGCGGATCCGCAGGAGCGCGGCGACGACGAGGGCGATGATGGCGACGAGTGCCCACTCGGGGGCGGAGGCGTTGGTCCGCTCGACCAGGGACACGTTCCCCGCACGGAGGGCGAGCACGGTCGGCACCGACACGGCGGTCAGGACGATCACGGTGAGATAGACGGGAAGCGACCCGTTCTGCACGACGGCGGTCGTCCGGCGGGCGAGCGCCAGCATGCCCTCGACGGCCCGGTGGTACACGGTGTCGGCGGCGGGCAGCGGGGTGCGGGACGCCAGCCTCGACTGGAACCGCTCGAAGCCGGTACGGCCCCAGGCGAGGGCGGCGCCCGACGCCAACACGAGAGCGGAGAGGGCGAGGGCGGCCGTGGGCCCCGGCCAGAGCACCAGCTGGCCGGCGGCCTCACCGGTGAGGGCCTCGGTGGCCGCCGTGGCCAGCCGTGCGACGGGCTGGGGGAACAGGCCGAAGGCCAGGGAGGCGCCGGCGAGGAGTGCCGGCCATCCCACCAGACCGCCTCGGGCCTCGTGGGCGGCACCCGCCTCGGGCGAGAGGGGGCCGGTGAAGGGCGCCAGCAGGAAGCGGGCCGTGTAGGCGACGGTGAATACCGAGGCAGCGGCCGCCACCAGGGCCGCCGCCGCCGACACCTTCAGCAGGCCGTCGAAAGCCGCCTCCTTGGACACGAACCCGAGTGTCGGGGGGATGGCGGCCATCGAGGCCGAGGCGACCGCGGCCACGACGAATGTCCGTGGCATGGTTCGGCGGAGGCCCGAGACCTTGCGGAGGTCGCGCCCCCCCGCCTCGTGGTCGACGGCACCCACCACCATGAACAGCGAGGCTTTGAACAGGCCGTGGGTGACGACGAGGGCGGCTCCGGCGAAGGCCAGGTGCGGCTCGCCGAACCCGAACAGGGCGACGATGAACCCGAGTTGGGACACCGTCCCATAGGCGAGCAAGAGCTTGAGATCGTGCTGACGGAGGGCCGACCACCCTCCCACCAGCATCGTGACCAGCCCGGCGCCCACGACCGCCGGTCGCCACCATGCCACGTCGAGGACGGCCGGCGAGAAACGGCCGATCAGGTAGATGCCGGCCTTGACCATCGTGGCCGAGTGGAGGAAGGCCGACGCCGGAGTGGGGGCGGCCATGGCGCCCGGCAGCCAGAAGTGGAAGGGGAACTGGGCCGACTTGGTGAGCGCGCCGAGCAGGACGAGTACCAGCGCGACGTCGACTCCCGGTGGCAGATCGGCCAGCACCGCCGACAGGGACGACGTGCCGGAGGCGAGGGCGAGCAGCACGAACCCCGCGAGCATGGCCAGTCCCCCGGTGGCGGTGACGAGCGCCGCCTGGAGCGCGGCGGTCCGGGCGGCCGGGCTGCGATCGTCGTGCCCGATGAGCAGGTAGGAGGTGATCGTGGTCACCTCCCAGAAGACGAAGAGCCCGAACAGGTTGTCGGCGCTCACGATGCCGGCCATGGCGCCGCCGAAAAGCGCCATGAAGGCGGCGAACCGCCCGGTCTGGGGACGGTCCGGCATGTACCGGGCGGCGAAGCCGAAGATTGTCGATCCCGCCACCCCGATGACGGCGAGGAAGAGCAGCGAGAACCCGTCGATGCGGAGGTCGAGGCCGAGGTCGAAGGCCGGCACCCAGGCGAGGGTCTCGACGACCGGATCCCCGGCCAGGATCGGCGCCGCCTCCTTCGCCACCCACGCCACGATCGCCAGGGGCCCCAGCAGGGCGAGCCACATCGACCGGCGGCCGATCCGCCCACCCACGGCCAGGAGAACGGCTCCGAGCACCGCGTGCAGAGCGATGACGAGGATCACAGCCGGCGCAGGCTACCGGCGTGCGTGAGCGGTCTTCGCCGGCCCGTTCAGGAGGCGGCGAAGGCCGCCTGGGCCCGCCGTTCCAGCTCGAGGATGCTGCGCCGGACCGCCTCGACCTCGCGGAAGTGGAGGACGTGGACGAAGAGCGTGTCTCCCTCCGTGCCCACGTCCACGGTGAGGGTGCCGGGCGTGAAGGTGATGGCGTTGGCGACCAGTGGGATGAGGGCAGGGGTCCGGATCTCGACCTCGACGATGGCCTCGCGGATGTCGTCGTTGTTCGGCGTCACGACCTCCCATGCCACCAGGGTGTTGGCGCGGAGGAGGTCCCACACGTACCACACGAGGAACCGGAGCGCCGGCACCAGGCGGATGGTCTCGACGGGGAGCGTGGCGGCGCCGAGCCGTGGCCCGAGCAGCACCGTGGCGACGAGCAGGCCGCCGACCAGGGCCCCGAACGACAGGTCCCGCCAGAGCAGCATCCAAACCACGACCACCGTGGCTGCCACCAGCAGCCGGGGGGCGCGTGCTCCCTTGAGCACCGACAGGCGGGCGGACGGGGCGGTCGACAGCTCGTCGGGGTCCAGCCCGGGCGCGTTCCCCGACAGGTAGGCGGCCCGTCCCACCATGTGCCCGGCGATGGGGGTGGTGAGGAACTGGAACAACACCACCATCAGCGCCACCTCGGCGAGCTGGATCGACCGGTTCACCATCGCCGCCCCGGCCACGGCCAGCGCCATCCCGAGGGTCGCCGGCTTGGAGGCGGCGTGGAGCCGGGCGAGGGTCGTGTCAAAGCGGACGACACCGACCGCGGCCACCAGGGCCAGGAGCGACCCGGCGACGATGAGGAAGGCGCCGAACGCGGTCATCGCTCCACGTCCCTGGCCTCGATGTACCGGGCGACGAGCACGGTGCCGACGAACGCCACCAGGGTGATGCCCACCAGCACCGGGGTCAGGAACTCGGTGCCGGTGCGGGCCGAGCCCACCGCGATCCGGGCTGCGAGCACGGCCAGGATGAGGTCGAGGGCGATGATGCGATCGGCCAGGTGGGGACCACGGATCAGCCGGATGGTGGCGGTGAGGGCGGCGATCCCCAGGATCGCCTCGACGCCGAGCAGGACCGTCTCAAGCATCGCCGAGCACCGCCATCACGTAGGAGGAGGGGTCGACGAGGTCCTCGGCGGCCATCGTGGCCAGGTCCCAGAGCGGTCCGGCGGCGAGGGCCACCACCAGGCTGAACCCGGCGACCGCGGCCGTGCTCGCCAGCATGCCCCGGGGGATCGGCCGGGGGTCGACCTTGCCCTCATCACCCCAGAAGGCTCCCGCCCAGATCTTCAGCATCGAAAACAGCGTGAACAAGCTGACCACCAGGCTCACCGCCACCACCAGGTTGCGGTCGGCGGCGAGCCCGGCCTGGACCAGGGCCAGCTTGCCGACGAAGCCGCTCAACGGCGGGATCCCCGCCAGCGACAGCGCCAGCACCAGGAAGAGGACCGCCACCCCCGGCCGGCGGTGGAGCATCCCTCCCAGCCGTTCGAGCCGCCCGGTGCCGGCCTCGACCTCCACCAGGCCCCCGACCAGGAACAGGCCGGCCTTCACGACGATCTGGTGGACCATGAACACGATCGTGGCGGCCACCCCCGCCACGGTGAGGAACCCCAGCCCCATCACCATGTACCCGATCTGGCTGACGATGTGGAAGCTGAGCAGGCGCTTGATGTCGCTCTGGGCGATCGCCCCCAACACCCCGACGAGCATCGTCGCCCCGGCCAGGAAGAGGACGAGGGACGACGGGCCGTCCTGGGGGAAGACGATCGTCTGCGATCGCACGATCGCGTACACGCCGATCTTGGTGAGGAGGCCGGCGAAGATCGCCGCCACCGGGGTGGGGGCGGCCGGGTAGGAGTCGGGGAGCCACGAGAACAGCGGGAAGATGGCGGCCTTGATCCCGAACACCACCAGGAAGAGCGTGGCCAGCCCGGCCGTCACCGCCGGCGGGAGGTCGGCAACCCGGCCCGAGAGATCCGCCATGTTGACCGTGCCGGTGGAGGCGTAGAGGAACGCCACCCCGGTGAGGAAGAGCGCCGAGGCGAGCAGGTTGATGACGACATAGGTCATCCCCGCCCGTACCTCGTGCTTCCCCGCCCGCAGGCTCAGCAACACGTAGCTGGAGACGAGGGTGATCTCGAACCCGACGAAGAGGTTGAAGACGTCGCCGGTCAGGAACGCGATCGCGGTCCCGGCGGTGAGGGTCAGGTACACCGGGTGGAAGAACCAGGCGTCGGCCTCCGCCTCGACCTGGGCGATGGCGTAGACGAGCACGGCGAGCAGCATCACCGCCGACACCGCCAACAGCACGGCGGACAGGCGATCGGCGACGAGCACGATCCCCACGGGGGCCGGCCAGTTCCCGATCTCCACCACGGCGGTACCCCCGGCGTCGACCGAGGCGAGCAACGCCACCGACGCCGCCGCCACCACCGCGACCGTCACCAGCCCGATCGCCCGCTGCCAGGCGAGCCTGCGGGCGGCGGTCACCGACAGGGCCGCCCCGACCAGGGGGGCGGCCACGACGGTCACGATCAGCCCGGTCATCGGCCCGCCCTCCGTGCGATCCGGCGATCCTCGAGGTCGTCCTCCACCTGATCGCTGCCGGTGAGGGCGTGGCCGCGGAGTGCGAGTGCCAGCAGGAAGGCGGTCACGCCGAAGGTGATGACGATCGCCGTGAGGGCCATCGCCTGTGGCAGCGGGTCGGAGACCGTCCCCCCGGCGCCGGTCACGATCGGGGGATCGCCGGCTGGCCCGCCCGCCACCAGCAGCAGCACGTTGGCGCCGTTGGCCACGAGGGCGAGGCCGATCACGATCCGGGTGAGGGCGCGCTGCAGGAGGAGGTAGGTGCCCATCCCGAAGAGCACCGCCGCCACCGCGATCAGGGCCAGGTTCACGCGCCCACCCCCTCGGTGTCCCCGAGCGCCTCGAGGAGGAGGAGCGCCAACCCGGCCACCACCGCGTACACCCCGGCGTCGAAGAAGAGGACCGAAACGAGCTTCACGGTGCCGACCAGGGGGAGGGTGAACTCCCAGACGACGCTCTCCATGAAGCCGAGCCCGAAGGCCATGGGGGTCAGCGCCACCACCATCGCCAGCAGCAGGCCGCCGCCGAGCACCGTCGACGCCGGGATCCCGACCATGCGGTGCAGCCCCCGGGTGCCTCCCGCCAGATAGGCGAGCGAGAGGGCGGCGGCCGCCACCATGCCGCCGGCGAACCCCCCGCCCGGCTGGTTGTGGCCGGCGAACAGCAGGTAGAGCGAGAACACCATCACGAGCGGGAAGACGGTGCCCACCGCCGCCGTGAGGATCGCCGAAGGGACCCGGTTCACGTCCGCTCCCTTCTCCGCAGCAGCGGGACCACGAGACCCGCCGACCCGAGGGCGGCCACGACCAGCACGGTGATCTCGCCGAGCGTGTCGAAGCCGCGGAAGTCGACGAGGATGACGTTGACGACGTTGGCGCCGGCCGCTTCGGGGACGGCGGCGGCGATCTGCTCCTCCGAGATGGGTGGGGCGGTACGGGCCGAGCCGGCCAGCAGGGCGCCCGCCACCACGAACCCGGCCACCGCCAGCGAGGCCACCACCCGGGCCACCGTCCCGATCGGAGGCTTGGTCGGCTCTTCGAAGCGGTCGGGAAGGCGGACGAGGACGAGGGCGAACAACACGACGGTCAGCGTCTCGACGAGCAACTGGGTCAGGGCGAGGTCGGGGGCGCCCTGGATCAGGTACAGGGCGGCCAGCCCGTAGCCGACCGCTCCGAGCAGCAGCACGGCGCCGAACCGGCGACGGGCCTTCGCGATGGCGACCGTGGCGGCGGCGATCCCCAGGCCGAGCATCCACTGGACGGGTGATCCGAGCTCCGTTGCACCGAGCGGCGGCGGTGCGGAGGCGACGGCGGAGGCCGCCGGGAGGAAGACGGCGGTCATCAGGATCACGATCAGGTAGGCGGGAAGCGAGCCGTTCTGGACCACACCGGTGAGACGTCCGGCTCCCGCCAGTATCCCGTCGAGCGCCGCCTGGTACCCGCCGTCGGCGGTGCCCAACCGCCGCCAGGCCCTTGCCAGCCTGCCCTGGGCCACCTCGACCCTCCGTCGTTGCCAGACGAGGGCCGCCCCGGTGAGGAGGACGGCGGCCGACAGGGCCAGGGCCGGCTTGAGCCCCGGCCAGAGCACCAGCTTGCCCACCGACTGGCCGGTCAGCGACGTCGTCGCCGACCCGGCGAGGGCGGCGACCGGCCCCGGGAACAGCCCGAGCACGAGCGAGGCCAGGGCGAGCAGCGCCGGCCAGCCGACCAGCCCGGGCCCGCCCTCGTGGGCGGCCGCTGCCTCGGTCGACAGCGACCCCCCGAACGACTCGAGGACGAACCGGGCCGAATAGGCGACGGTGACCGCCGACGCCAGGGCCACGATCCCCACCACCGACCAGGGCGCGGCGACCGCGAACAGGGCGTCGAATGCGGCCTCCTTGGTGACGAACCCGAGCAGGGGCGGCGCCGCGGCCATTGACGCGGTCGCCACCGAGGCCACCACGAACGTCCTCGGCATCGTGTGCCTCAGCCCGGACAGCCTGCGGATGTCGCGGCCCCCCGCCTCGTGATCCACGGCGCCCACGACCATGAAGAGCGCCGCCTTGAACAGTCCGTGGGCCAGGACGAGCGACACCCCGGCATAGGTGAGGATGGGGTGGCCGAACCCGACCAGCACCACGAGGAAGCCGAGCTGGCTGACGGTGCTGTGGGCGAGGAGGATCTTCAGGTCGTGCTGGCGGAGGGCCCGCCACCCGCCGATCACCATGGTGGCGAGCCCGGCTCCGACCACCACCGGCCGCCACCAACCCACCGAGGCGAACGCCGGTGCGAACCGGCCGATCAGATAGACGCCCGCCTTGACCATCGTCGCCGAGTGCAGGAACGCCGACGCCGGGGTGGGCGCAGCCATCGCCCCGGGCAGCCAGAAGTGGAAGGGCGCCTGGGCGGATTTCGTGAAGGCCCCGACGAGGACGAGGGCGAGCGCCGCGTCGACGCCCGCCGGGGGGGCGGACAGCAGCTCGGCCATCGACCACGTCCCCGCCGCCTGGCCCAGCAGGACGAACCCGGCGAGCAGGGCGAGGCCCCCGACCCCGGTGGTCAAGGCCGCCTGAAGGGCGGCGGCCTTCGCCGCCGGCCGTCCGTCCTCGTGGCCGATCAGCAGGTAGGAGGTGACCGTGGTCAGCTCCCAGAAGATGAAGAGGGCGAGGAGTTGGTCGGCGGCGACCAGACCCACCATCGAGCCGGCGAACAGGGTCATGACCCCGGCGAACCGCCCCGACCGGGCCCGATCGGGCAGGTAGGAACCGGCGAAGCCGAAGATCGCGATCCCCGCCACCGCTACGAGCACGAGCATCAGCAGCGAGAACCCATCGACCCGGAAACCGAGCTCGAGCCGGAGCCCGGGCACCCAGGCGAGCGTCTCGGTCACCGGCTCTCCGGCGAAGATTTTGGGGGCATGGGCGGCTGCCCAAGCGGCGGTCGCCGCCGGCCCGAGCGCCCCGAGCCACATTCCCCGGGCCCGGAGCCGATCGCGTCCGAGCAGGAGGCCGGCCCCGAGCAGGGCGTGGAAGGTGATCAACGAGATCATGACATGCAATTCATGATTCGCATATCATGCTACGGGATGCCCGGATGATGTGATGACCAAAGCGATGACCTGGACCTTCCTCACGAATCATGCCCATGTGCTCTCCTGCCTCCACCGGGAGCCGGATGTCACCCTCCGGGAGGTGGCGGCGAGGGTGGGCATCACCGAGAGGGCCGCCCATCGCATCGTCGGCGAGTTGGAGTCGGCCGGGTATCTCGAGCATCGCCGGATCGGCCGGCGCAACCTCTATTCGGTACGTCGCGAGCTGCCGCTCCGGCACCCCCTCGACCGCCATCGGTCCGTGGGAGACCTCCTCGACCTCATCGACGAGACCGTCGACCACTGATCCCGCTCCAACCGTGGGCCGGTGAACACGATGGGTGTGTTCCCCAACCCTGGGTTGGCGGATCTCACATGCGGAAGATGCCGAACTCGCCGGTGCCACGGACGGGCGCGGAGTGGGCGGCGGACAGGGCGATCCCCAGCACCGTGCGGGTGTCACGGGGGTCGACGATCCCGTCGTCGCGGATGCGGGCTGTGGAGAAGTACGACAGCTCCTGCTGCTCGATCTGGTGCTCGATCATGGCGCGCATGGCGGCGTCGGCCTCCTCGTCGTAGCCCTGGCCGCGGGCCTCGGCTGCCGCTCGCCCGATGATCGACATCACGCCTGCCAACTGCTTCGGCCCCATCACCGCCACCTTGTGGTTGGGCCAGCCGAAGACGAAGCGGGGGTCGTACGAGCGGCCCGACATGCCGTAGTTCCCGGCTCCATAGGACACCCCGGCCATCAGCGAGATGTGGGGGACCGTCGAGTTGGCGACCGCGTTCACCATCTTCGAGCCGTCCTTGATGATCCCTCGCTGCTCGTACTGCTTGCCGACCATGTAGCCGGTGGTGTTGTGGAGGAAGAGGATCGGCTGGTCGTAGCGGTTGCAGAGCTGGATGAACTCGGTCGCCTTCTGGGCCTCTTCCGAGAAGATCACCCCCTGCTGGTTGGCGACCACCCCCACCGCGAAGCCGTGCACCGAGCCCCAGCCGCAGATCATCGAGGTGCCATAGAGCGCCTTGTACTCCTCGAAGCGGGACCCGTCGAGCACCCTGCCCAGCACTTCGCGCATGTCCATCGGGATCCGCAGATCGTGGGGGATCACGCCGAGCAGGTCGTCGACGTCGTGGACCGGCTCGTCGGGGGGCATGGTCGGCCCGTACCCCTGCTTGCGCCAGTTGAGATGGGCCACGATCTCCCGGCCCATCCGGATGGCGTCGAGCTCGTCCTGGGCGAAGTAGTCGGACAGGCCCGAGATGCGGCTGTGCATCTCGGCGCCGCCCAGCTCCTCGTCGGTGGACTCCTCGCCGGTGGCCATCTTCACGAGTGGCGGGCCGCCCAGGAACACCTTGGCCCGTTCCTTCACCATCACCGAGTAGTCGCACATGCCGGGGACGTAGGCGCCGCCGGCGGTGGAGTTCCCGAACACGAGGGCGACGGTCGGGATCCCCATCTTGGAGAGTTGGGTGAGGTTGCGGAACCACTTGCCCCCGGTGATGAACACCTCGGCCTGGTCGGGCAGGTCGGCGCCGCCCGATTCCACGAGGTTGACCAGCGGGAGCCGGTTCTCGCGGGCGATGTCCTGGGCCCGCAGGGTTTTGGCGAGTGAATATCGATTCGACGACCCGGCCTGGCTGGTGGGGTCGTTGGCCGAGATCATGCACTCGACGCCGGAGATCACGCCGATCCCGGTGACGGCGTTGGCCCCGAGGGTCTTCTCGGTCCCCCACGCCGCAAGGGTCGAGAGCTCGAGGAACGGGGTGTCCCGATCGACCAGCAGCTCGATGCGCTCGCGAGCGAGCATCTTTCCACGCTCGCGATGCCGGTCGATGTACTTCTGCCCCCCGCCCTGGCGGGCCTGTTCCATGAGCTTCTCGAACTCGGCGAGCTTGTCGAGCATGGCCGAGCGATTCGTCCGGAACTCCTCGGAGGAGTGGTCGACCTTGGTGGGGAGGACCTGCATCGTCGACCGGCAGGCTACCCGCTCGGGACGGGTGCCTCCCCCGCTGCGATACTCCCCGCATCCGCCATCCGAGGAGGCCGCCGTGGGCACACCGCTCGAGACACTGGAGGGACTGGTGGGGAGCGAGATCGGGGTGAGCGAGTGGATGACGATCGCCCAGGAGCGGATCGAGGCCTTCGCCGCCGCCACCGACGACCATCAGTGGATCCACGTCGACCCCGAGCGGGCGGCGACCGGGCCGTTCGGGACGACCATCGCCCACGGCTTCCTGACGCTGTCGCTGCTCGTGCCGCTCGCCGGTCAGGTCGCTCTCCCGGTCCCCGAGCCGAAGATGGGCATCAACTACGGGCTGGACAAGGTGCGGTTCATCTCGCCGGTGCCGGCGGGCGGCCGGATCCGTGCCCGGGTGGTGATCGGCGAGGTGACCGAGGTGCCGGGCGGCCTCCAGGTGAAGCGGGTGGTCACGATGGAGCTGGAAGGGGCGGAGAAGCCCGCGATGGTGGCCGAGAGCCTGATCCGGCTGGTGTACTGATGCCGGCAGCCGCAAGGGAGAGGGCCATGCGATCGGGTCGCTCGATGACGGAGGTGGTCGGTCACACGCCACTCGTCCGGCTTCGCAAGGTGGTCCCCGACGGGGCGGCCGAGGTGTTCGTGAAGCTGGAGTGGTTTAACCCCACCGGCTCCTACAAGGACCGGATGGCGCTGGCCATGATCGAGGAGGCCGAGAAGAGGGGGGACCTGCGTCCCGGGATGACGGTGGTGGAGTACACGGGTGGGAGCACCGGCTCGTCGTTGGCCTACGTGTGCGCGGCGAAGGGGTATCGATTCCGGGTGGTCTCCTCGGACGCCTTTGCGATCGAGAAGCTCAAGACCATGAAGGCGTTCGGTGCCGAGGTCGTGCTGGTTCCCAGCGATGGCGGCCGCATCACCCCCGACCTGATACCGCGCATGGTCGAGAAGGCATCGGAGCTGGCCGCATCCGATGACGTGTACTTCACCAATCAGCTCCACAACGCGGACTCGCTGGTCGGCTACCGCAACGTCGGACTCGAGCTCCTCGAGGAGATGAGCGTCCACCCCGACGCGTTCGGTGCTGCGGTGGGAACCGCCGGGCTCGCCATGGGGGTTGCCAGTGCCTTCAGGGACGCAGGGTGCAGAGCGCGCATCGTCGTCTTCGAGCCGGCTTCCACTCCGGTGATCTCGGGGGGGACACCGGGAGCCCACCGGGTGGAGGGAATCGGGATCGGGTCGTTGCCGCCTCTGCTGGATCCTGCGCTCTTCGATGAGGTGCGGGCGATCGACGAGGCCGAGGCGCGTGCGATGGCGCGACGTCTGGCAGCCGATGAAGGTCTGCTGGCCGGTACGTCCAGCGGGCTGAATGTCGCCGGGGCCATCCAGCTTGCCACGGCGTTGGGTGAGGGTCATCGGGTGGTGACCGTGGCGGTCGACACCGGGCTGAAGTATCTCGCTGGTGATCTCTTCGATGTCTGACGGCGCGCCCTCCCATGCGAGCCGCAAGAGCCTGGTCAGGCTGGGGCCCTGATCACCGGCTCAGGCTCCTCCCGCCCCCGATGACCACCACCTGGCCGGTGAGGTAGGACGAGCGGTCGCCGGCGAGGAATCCGACCAGCTCGGCGACCTCCGCAGGCTCGCCCATCCGGCCGAGCGGAATCGCCGCCGTCATCCTCTCCCGGACCTTGTCGGGGATGGCCATCGACATCTCGGTGGCGATCAATCCGGGGGCGATGGCGTTGACCCGCACTCCCGGGGCGAGCTCGAGGGCGAGAGCCCGGGTGAGCCCGACCAGCGCTCCCTTCGACATCGAATAGTTGTACTGACCGAAGTTGCCGAGGTAGGCGCGGGAGGCGATGTTGACGATCGCACCGCCCTCGCCGAAGTAGGGGATGAGCTCCCGGGTCAGGAGGTAGGCGGCGCCCAGGTTCACCGACAGCACGGCGGCGAACGCCTCGTCGGTCAGGTTCACGATGCGGGCGTCGCGGGTGATCCCGGCGTTGTTGACGAGGACTCCGAGCGGCCCCGCATCCGCCACCGCCCCGGCCACCGCAGCCCGGCCCTCGGCGCTGGTCAGATCGGCCTGCACCGGCACGCCATCGATCCCCTCTTCCTGAAGGCCGACGACGGCGTCGGCCAGGGTCGGCGAGAGGTCGACGGCGACGACGAGGTGGCCGTCGGCTCCCAGCCGGCGACAGATCGCCCGACCCAGGCCCCCGGCGGCGCCGGTGACGATGGCCGCACTCACGGCAGCGCCTTTCCAACGTGGAGGGCGCCGAGGCGGACCAGCTCGCCCGACGGGCCGTCCGGCTCGAGCAGGCGGACTGTCCAGCGGGCGATCACCTCGATCGGCGAGTCCGCCTCGACGGCCAGCACGTTGGCCGGCACCCCGACCTTGGCGGTCTCGAACGCCAGCGTCCGGGCGCCCGACAGGAGGCCGGTGGCGACCATCGCCGGGCCGGGTCCGCGCCGGCCCAGCAGGTCGTCGTTGTGGACGACGTACACGATCGGCCCGCCCGCCTGGGCCGATCTGCGGGTCAGCTCGAAGGCCGTGGTCAACTCGGCGAGCACGTCCGGCCACTCGCTACCCACCTCGGCCGCGACGAACACGAGCCCGTCCCCGGGCTCTCCCGATTCGCAGCCCGTCGCGGCGAGGGCGGCCGCCAGCTCTTGACTGGTGCGGAGGACGGCTCGCACGGCGGTCACGCAGGGTCCCCGATGAGTTCGGCGATCTCCTGGTCGGTGGCACCCAGCTCGGCGAGGACCGCCGCGGTGTGCTGTCCGAGCGCCGGGGGCGGGTCGCTCGCCCGGGCCGGGGCGCCGTCAAGCCGGAGCGGCGAGCCGATGCCGCGGACCCGCCCGGCAACCGGGTGGTCATACTCCACCACCATCTCGTTGTGGGTCACCTGGGGATCGTGCCACACCTCGGGGAGGGTCAGCACCCGCCCGACCGGGAGCCCGGCGGCGCCGAGCCTCTCGACCCACCGGCTCGTCAGGTCGGAGCGGAAGACGGCCTCCAACTCGGCCACCAGTTCGGCGCGTCCCTGCATCCGGGCGCCGTTGGTGGGGTAGCGGTCAGCCAGGTCGAGGCGCCCGAGCTCCCGGCACAGGACGAGGAAGTGGGCATCGGACACGATGGCGAGCGTGAGGTGGCCGTCGGCGGTCTCGAATGCCTGGTTGGGGGCGAGAAACGGCGAGGCGGTGCCGGTCTTGGCAGGCTGGCGCCCGGTGGCGAAGGCGACGGCGTTCCAGCCCGATTGCACCGCCATCAGCCCGTCCCGGAGGGAGACGTCCACCCGCCGGCCCCGACCGGTGGCCGCTCGCTCGACCAGGGCGGCGCACACGGCGAGGGCGGCGTTGGTGGCGGCCACGTAGTCGCCGATGGTTGTGGCGGTCTTGGCGGGTGGGCTCCCGGGCTCGCCGGTGATCGACATCATCCCCGACTCGCCCTGGAAGACGACGTCGATCCCGGCCCGATCGGCGTAGGGCCCGTCGGCGCCGAACGCCGAGACGACCGTGTAGATCACCGCCGGGTTGATCCGGCGAACGTCCTCCTCGCCCAGCCCCATCCGCTCCATCGCCCCGAGCCGGAGGTTGTGGAGGAGCACGTCGGCAGAGGCGACGAGGTCACCGAGCCAGCGCCTGGCATCGGGATCCTTGGGCGAGAGGCACACCGAGCGCTTGCCCCGATTCACCGCCATGAAGAAGGCCGACTCCCCGACGACGTAGGGGCCGAAACTCCGTCCCAGGTCGCCCGACGGCGGCTCCACCTTGACGACGTCGGCACCCAGGTCGGCGAGCAGCATCCCGGCATAGGGGCCGGCGATGAGGTTGCCGAACTCGACGACGCGGATGCCGTCGAGGGGCCCGCCGGTCATGGGCGGAGCCCCGGGGACGGACCGATCCGTTCGAACCGTGGGCCGGGGACCACACTCAGTGTGTTCACCAACCCTGGGTTACTCCTCACACCGCCTCCACCGTCAGGGCGATGCCCTGGCCCACGCCGATGCACATCGTGGCCAGGCCGCGGTGGGCCCTCCGCCGTTGCATTTCGTGGACCAGGGTGGTGAGGATGCGGGCCCCCGAGCAGCCGAGCGGATGGCCGAGGGCGATGGCGCCTCCGTTCACGTTTACGATCGCCGGGTCGAGGCCGAGCTCGCGGATGCAGGCCAGCGACTGGGCGGCGAACGCCTCGTTGAGCTCGACGAGGTCGAGATGGTCGACGCTCCAGCCGCTGCGCTCGAGCGCCTTCCGGGTGGCGGGCACGGGCCCGATCCCCATGACGTCGGGATGGACCCCGGCGGCGGCCGAGGCCACGATCCGGGCCATCGGCTCGAGGGCCTGCCGTTCGAGACCCGCCTCGGTCGCGAGCAGCAGCGCGGCCGCCCCGTCGTTCATGGGCGAGGAGTTTCCGGCGGTCACCGTCCCGCCGTCCCGGAACACCGGGCGCAGAGCGGCCAGCGCCTCGAGCGAGGTGTCTGCTCGGGGCCCCTCGTCGACGTCGACGATCGCCACCTCCCTGCCTCGCGGGTCGCCGGGCGCCGCGAGCGGCAGGATCTCGGCGGCGAACCGCCCCACCTCGGTGGCCGCCACCGCCCGCCGGTGACTCCCGAGGGCGAAGACGTCCTGGTCCTCCCGTGACACCGCGTGGCGCTCGGCCACCTCCTCGGCCGTCTCGCCCATCGCCAGGCACCCGTGGAGGGCCTGCATCCGGGGGTTGACGAGCCTCCAGCCGAGTGTGGTGTCGGCCACCTCGGGGGGGCCGGTGGCGAAGGCGACGGGGCGTTTGAGCATCACGTAGGGGGCCCGCGTCATCGACTCCGAGCCGCCCGCCACCATCACGTCACCCCAACCCTGGGCGAGGGCGTGAGTCGCCTGGGCGACGGCCTGGAGACCCGAACCGCACAATCGGTTGACGGTGACGCCGGGCACCTCCACCGGGAGCCCGGCGAGCAGCGCCGCCATGCGGGCGACATTGCGGTTGTCCTCCCCCGCCTGGTTCGAGGCGCCCCACACCACGTCCTCCACCGCGGCAGGGTCGAGGTCCGGATGGCGCTCGAGCAGACCCCGGATGGCGTGGGCGGCGAGGTCGTCGGGCCGGACGTGGGCGAGACGGCCCCCGAGACGCCCCATCGGGGTGCGGGCGCCGTCGACGATGAACACGGCTTCCATGTGCCCATCTTGGTCGCTCGGGACACGCTCTGTCCGGTACCCGGGCCTCGTCCCTATCGTCACGTCACCTTCCGCGAGGAGACCGACTCCATGTTCCGCCGCCTCGGAGCCGCCGGCATGCTCGCCGCCCTGGCGGGCCTGGCCGCGGGAGAGCTCCTCGCCGGGCTGTTGGGGACGGCGGTGTCCCCGGTCGAGGCCATCGGCAACCTCGTGATCGACCTGGTGCCGCCCGCCGTCAAGGACCTCGCGATCTCGCTGTTCGGCACCCGTGACAAACCGGTTCTCATCCTCGGCATCGTCGCGATCACCGCAGGCCTCGGTTGGTGGGCGGGCACCCGGGCCGAACGCGGGCCGGCCGGAGCCGGCGGGGTGTTCGCCGGGGCGGCCGGTCTGGCGATGCTGGCGCTCGGCCGGGACCCGCGGGTTGGCTGGGTGCTCGCCGCGGTGGTGGCGGGGGCGTCGCTGCTGGTGGGGCTGGGAGTGCTCGTCGCCCTGCAGCGATCGGCGCGCGAGCCGGGCGAGGCCGACGAGGGTCGTCGAGGGTTCGTGCTCGGGGCCGGGGCCGTGCTCGGCCTGGTCCTCGTGGCCGCCGTCGGTGGCCGGGCGCTGCTGGAGCGGGGCAAGCGCTCACTGGCCGGACGCGACGGCATTCTCCTCCCGCCGGCCGCGATGCCTTCGGCACCCCCCCCGGAGGGCGCGTCGCTCGACGTCCCCGAGATCACCCCGATCGTCACCTCGAACGACGACTTCTTCCGGATCGACACCGCCCTCTCGGTCCCGGCGGTGGACCTCGAGGACTGGTCGCTGAGGGTGACCGGCATGGTCGACCGCGAGGTCGAGCTGACCTTCGCCGAGTTGCTGGACTTCGCATTGGAGGAGCACCACGTGACGCTCAGCTGCGTCTCCAACGAGGTGGGGGGCGACCTCGTCGGGACCGCTCTGTGGCTGGGGGTGCCCCTGCGGCGGGTGCTCGACCTGGCCGGGCCGGCGGCCGGTGCCGAACAGATCGTGGGGCGATCGGTCGACGGCTTCACGGTGGGGTTCCCGGTGCAGGCGGCGTACGACGGGCGCAACG
Organism: Acidimicrobiia bacterium; assembly: GCA_046484325.1. Classification (GTDB taxonomy): domain Bacteria; phylum Actinomycetota; class Acidimicrobiia; order Spongiisociales; family ZC4RG35; genus JAWOJB01. The sequence continues at coordinate 28,772 of JAWOJB010000024.1, forward strand.
CTCTCGTCGCGGTGGGGATGAACGGCGAGCCGCTGCCGTTCGAGCACGGCTTCCCGGCCCGCCTGGTGGTCGCCGGTCTCTACGGGTACGTCTCGGCCACCAAGTGGCTGGCCGAGCTCGAGCTGACCACCTGGGACGGCTTCGACGCCTTCTGGGTGCCCAAGGGATGGTCGAAGGAGGCACCGGTCAAGACCCAGTCCCGGATCGACACCCCCCGGTCGGGCTCCGCCCTCGACACCTCCCCCCGGGCGGTCGCCGGGGTGGCGTGGGCCCCCGGCCGCGGGATCGCAGCCGTCGAGGTGAGGGTCGACGACGGGCCGTGGCGGCCTGCCGAGCTCTCCGTGTCCCTGTCGGACGACGCCTGGGTGCAGTGGCGGGTGCCATGGCGACCCGAGCCGGGGAACCACGTGATCCGGGTGCGGGCGACCGACGGGACCGGCCAGACCCAGGATGAGGAAGTCCGTCGCCCCGCCCCGGACGGGGCGACCGGGTACCACACGGTGCGGGTGAGGGTGGCGTGACCGGCGGGCTGGTCACCGGCGATGACGGGATCGTCCGCTGCTGGTGGGCGGCCGAGCCCGCCGAGTACCGCGTGTACCACGACGGCGAGTGGGGCCGGGCGTCGGTCGACGACCGCGCGCTCTTCGAGAAGCTCTGCCTCGAGGGATTTCAGGCCGGGCTTTCGTGGCTCACGATCCTCCGCAAGCGGGAGGCGTTCCGGTCGGCCTTCGCCGGCTTCGAGCCCGCTCGGTTGGCCGGATTCGGCGATCAGGACGTCCGCCGGTTGCTGGGTGACGCCGGCATCGTGCGCCACGAGGGCAAGATCCGGTCCGCCGTCAACAACGCCACCCGGCTCGTCGAACTGCGGGAGGAGGGCGGCTCGCTGGCCGGGCTCGCCTGGTCCTACGCCGATCCTCCCGGCCTGCCACCGAACGAGCTCGCGGCCACCACTCCTGCCTCGACTGCCCTGTCGAAGGAGCTCAAGCGGCGCGGCTGGACCTTCGTCGGGCCGACGACCGTGTATGCGTTCATGCAGGCGATGGGCCTCGTCGGGGACCACCTCGACGGCTGCCATGCCCGGGAGGCGGCCGAGGCAAGTCGCCGGCGGGTGTGGGCCACCCGTCCGGGTGGTCTCGGGGGGTAACGTCGCCGGACAGCACACCGGAGGTGCCATGGGCCTGGCCAGGCCGAGCTTCACCATCGGGATCGAGGAGGAGTACCTTCTCGTCGATCGGTCCAACCGCAACCTGCTGGCCGACCCCGACCCCGAGATCTTCTCCACGTGCCGCAAGGAGCTGGGCGATCGGGTCGCCCCCGAGTTCCTGCGTGCCCAGATCGAGGTGGGGACCCGACCCCACGCCTCCATCCAGGACCTGGCCGCCGACCTGGCGCATCTGCGCGGCACGGTGGGGAAGGCGGCGAGCGACCACGGGGCGGCGATCATCGCCGCCTCCACCCATCCGTTCGCTCTCTGGTGGGAGCAGCTCCCCACCGACCGCGATCGCTACCAGATGCTCGCAACCGACCTACAGATGGTGGCCCACCGTCTCGTGATCTGCGGGATGCACGTCCACGTCGAGATCGGCGACCCCGATCTCCGGATCGACCTCATGAACCAGATCCGGTACTTCCTCCCCCACCTGCTCGCCCTCTCGACGTCGTCGCCGTTCTGGGGAGGATGGAACACCGGGCTCAAGAGCTACCGGCTCAACGTGTTCCGGGCCCTCCCCCGCACCGGGCTCCCCGGCCACTTCGAGAGCTGGTCCGAGTACCGGCGCCATGTCGACGTGCTCGTCGGCGCCGGGATCATCGAGGACGCCACCAAGATCTGGTGGGACGTCAGGCCGTCCGACCGGTACCCCACCCTCGAGATGCGCGTCTCCGACATCTGCACCCGGATGGAGGACGCCGTCACCATCGCCGCCGTCTACGCCTCCCTCCTGCACCTGCTGTACCGGCTCCGGACCCGGAACCAGCGCTGGCGCTCCTACGCCGACTTCCTCGTGGCCGAGAACATCTGGCGTGCGCAGCGGTACGGGTCGCAGGGTTCGCTGATGGATTACGGGCAAGGCGAACTCGTCCCCTTCGTCGAGCTCGTAGACGAGCTCGTCGAGATGACCCTCCCGGACGCCGAGGAGCTCGGGTGTGTGGAGGAGGTGGCGAGAGTGCGCCGGATCGCCGCCGAGGGGACGAGCGCCGAGCGCCAGCTGGCCACCTACACCGCGGCGGTCGAGGGCGGCGCCGAGCGGGAGGTGGCCCTCGCCATGGTCGTGGACGAGCTCATCGCCGACACCTCCACCGGGGTGTGAGCCGCACGCGTTACGCCTGCCAGCCCACCAGGCGCTCGATCTCCACCAAGACCCAGGGCCCGGCCGGCGGGCGCTCACGGTACGGCGGGTAGCGCTCGGCCAGCGCGCGTGCTGGCTCGCTCCCGATCGACTTCACGACGTTGCCGCGCCCTTCCGCCCGCACCCACCACAGCCGCTCCCAGTCCGAGTCCCAATGCTGTGCCAGCAGCGAAACCCGGGGGTCGGCGTCGATGTTGTCGAGCCGGTGGAGGCGGCGGGTGGTCTTGGGCTTCTGGTCGATCGGGGTGACGAGGGTCCGGGGACCGACCGGGGCGAACACGACCGGTACCAGATCGGGGGCGCCGTCGGGGCCGATGGTGGCCAGAACCGCCACCTCGGAGGAACAGAACAGGTCCCAGGCACGGGCGGGTTCCACCGGTTCAGCCTATGGCAGGATCCCGAATACCATCGAGTGAACCTGAAGCGCCAATAGTTGGCGTCCCAGGTTCACTCGTTGCGACTTAGGCCTGACATGACCCGTTCCGTCCGCATCGCCGTCCAGCTCCATCCCCAGCACGCCGGATATCCCGACCTCCGGCGAGCGGTGCTCGGTGCCGAGGAGCTGGGTGTCGACATCGTCTACAACTGGGACCACTTCTTCCCGCTCTACGGGGACCCGGACGGCCGACACTTCGAGTGCTGGACGATGCTCGGCTCGTGGGCCGAGATCACCGAGCGGGTCGAGATCGGTGCCCTCGTCACCTGCAACTCGTACCGCAACCCCGAGCTGCTGGCCGACATGGCCCGGACCGTGGACCACATCTCGGACGGGCGGCTCATCCTCGGGGTCGGGTCTGGTTGGTTCGAGAAGGACTACGCGGAGTACGGCTACGAGTTCGGCACCGCCGGGGGGCGTCTCGATGCCCTGTCCGAGGCCCTGCCGCGGATCGAGGCGAGGCTCGCCGCCCTCAACCCCGCCCCCACCCGCACGATCCCTATTCTCATCGGTGGTGGGGGCGAGAAGAAGACGCTCCGCCTCGTGGCCCGTCACGCCGACGCCTGGCACGGGTTCGGCAAGCCCGAGGTGATCCGGCACAAGCTGTCGGTGCTCGAGCGCCACTGTGCGGATCTCGGGCGGGACCCCGGCGAGATCGAGAAGTCGGTTGGGGTGGACGCGGCCCGGCTCGACCTCGGCGACGAGCTGCTCGCGCTCGGCATTACCCAGTTCACCATCGGCCGGAACGGTCCGGACTACGACCTCGGGCCGGTGGCCGACTGGGTGGCTTGGCGGGACGGGGTGAACAATGACCATCGAGTGAACCTGAAGGGCCAATAGTTGGTGTTCCAGGTTCACTCGATGCGTCGTGGCGGCTGCTCTACTCCATCCCTCGCATGACCCGCTGGATTCGGCGCGACTCCTCGAGCACGAGCTCGAAGAGCCGGACCGCGTGGTCGGGGTTCACGCCCTGGGTCACCGCCTCCTGGCGGATCACGTCGAGCAGCTCGCGCTCCCTGGCCGGGATCTGGACGGGCATGTCCCGCTCCGCTTTGACCTCGCCGATCCGCACGGCCAGCTCCTGGCGCCGGGCCAGCATCCTTACGATCTCGCGGTCGATCAGGTCGATCCGGTTGCGAAGCCGGCTCACGCCGAGCGACACCATCAGCTCGTCGAACTGGGTCACGTCGAGCTGCCGTGGGCCCTCCGACCGGGCCGTATCGGGGTCGGGATGGACCTCGACGATGAGCCCGTCGGCCCCGACGCCCTGTGCGGCGAGGGCCAGCGGCGGCACTCGCGAGGCCCCGCCGGAGGCATGGCTGGGATCGACCACCACCGGGAGGTGGGAGCTCTCGCGGAGCATCGGCACCGACGAGATGTCGAGGGTGTCGGTGGACCCGTTGCCGAACGTGCGGATCCCCCGCTCGACCAGCACCACCTGGTCGTTTCCCTCCGCCAGCAGGTACTCGGCCGCCCACAGCCACTCGTCGATCGTCGCCGAGGGCCCCCGCCTCAGCAGGACCGGCTTCTCGGATCGGCCCGCCTCGCGTAGCAACTCGAAGTTCTGCATCGCGCCGGAGTGGATCTCGACCATGTCGATCGACTCGGTCACGACGGTGACATCCCGCGGCTCGAGCACCTGGGTCACGGTCGGCAGGCCGGCCCTGCGCCCGGCCTCGGCGAGCAGCCGGACCCCCTCGTCGCCCAGGCCGCGGAACGAGTAGGGGGAGCTCCCCGATTTGTAGGCGCCGCCACGGAGGACCGCGGCTCCCGCCTCGGCAACCGCCTCGGCGATCCGGTTGATCTGGCTCTCCGACTCGATCGCGCACGGGCCGGCAACGACCGGGAAAGGGTCGTGGCCGAAGCGGACGGTCCCCACGCCGACGACGGTCCGTCCGGCGGTCGATGATCGGGTGGCTTTTCTCTCCATGTTTCGGCTCCTGGCGATGTTCTGGCCGGGGCCCGGGGCAACGAAAAACCCGGAGCCCTCGGCTCCGGGTCGGTGCTGCGCTGGTGTCGTCGGTCGCGCTACGCCGTCCCGGGCCGGGGCCCGGCAAAGACGAAGGCGTAGAGGTAGGTGGACCGAACGGACATGTGGCCGGGGACGCTACTCGGGCAGGCGGGCGACCGCAAGGTCTGCCAGATGCCGGCGGACCTCGTCGACCCCCGCCTCGATGAGCACCACCGGACGGATGCCATGGCGCTCGAGCAGGGACGCGGCGAATGCCGAGCGGTAGCCGCTCGCGCACGCCACCCATACCGGGCGACCCGGGTCGATCCCGTCGGGGAGCGGTCCGAGCAGGTCGGGCACGTAGCGGTGCAGACTTCCCTCCAGCCAGCCCTGCTCCCACTCTCCCGGCGAGCGGACGTCGAGGATCTGCTCACCCCGCCCGACCGCCTCCCCGAACCCGGCCACGTCGACGGTGTCGAACGAGGCCAGGGGAAGTCCGGCGGCAGCCCAGGCCTCCAGCCCCCACATCACCCCGCGGACGTCCTCGAACCCGATGCGTGCCAGCTGGACGACCGCCTCATCGAGATCCTGGCCTGCTTCGAGCACGAGGGCGATGGGGCCGTTGAAGGGGAGCAGCCAGCCGGCCCACGTGCCGAAGTCGTCTCGCAGCTCGAGGCCGAGTGACCCGGGGACATGACCTGCGGCGTGGACGCGGCGGGGACGGGCATCGACCAGCGTCACCTCGGCGGGGAGCGAGCGTATGTCGTCGACTGTCAGCTCGGGGATCACCGTCTCCGGCATCGGGGCCGGCCCCATCAGGTTGATCGGCCCCATGCGGGCGTAGTAGACGGGATACGGTTGGAGGCCGGTGAGCTGGCCGGCGACGAAGGCGTCCTCGTCCGGGTAGGCGAGCACCGGGTTGGTCCGCCGCTCCTCGCCGATGGTCGACACGGTTCGGCCGGCCCCGCCGGCGGTGCAGAAGGATCCCTCTCCGTGGGTGGGGAAGAGCCCGAGGTGGTCGGGCAGGCCGGCGAGCCGGTGGACCGACCGGTACTGGAGCCTCACCAGCGAGTCCGCCCGGTCCGATCCGAGCAGGTCGGGCCGGCCGGCCGAGCCGACGAGCAGGCTCCCCCCGCTGAAGACGGCCACGGGCTCACCGCCGACGAGGACCAGGTAGCTCGTGTGCTCGGGGGTGTGCCCGGGGGTGTGGATGGGCCGCACGGCGAGGTCGTCGTCGCCGAGGTCCTCCAGGTGGAAGGCCGGCGTGTGGCGGAAGGCCGCCCCCGCCGCCGCCGGCAGGACGAGCTCCGCCCCGGTCTGCGCCGCCAGCGCCAGGCCTCCCGACACGTAGTCGTTGTGAAGGTGGGTCTCGAGGACGAACCGGATGGCCGCCCCGGCTCGCTCCGCCGGCTCGAGGAACCGCCCGAGGTCGCGCTGGGGGTCGACGACCACCGCCCGATCCCCGTGGATCAGGAGATAGGTGGCATCGCCGAGCCCGGGGGTGCGGATCGTCTGTATGTCAACGGTCATCGTGGCCCTCCTGGATTAGCCAACGAGCACGTCCACCACCATCGCCCCGAAGAGGGCGGCCAGGTACACCGTCGAGAAGGCGAAGAGGGCCATCGCCCGCTCCGGCCGCCGGATCACACGGACCGACTCCACGAGGAACCATCCGCCGAGCACGAGGGCGGCGAGGAGGTACGGCCAGCGGAGGCCGGCCACCGGCACGAGGGCCAGCGAGAAGAGGATCATGACCGCCGTGTAGGCCAGCATCTGGCGGGTGGTGGCCGCCACACCCCGAGTCACCGGCAGCATCGGGACCCCGGCGGCCGCGTAGTCCTGCTCGTAACGGAGAGCGAGCGCCCAGAAGTGGGGCGGGGTCCAGGTGAAGACGATCGCGAACATGATCCAGGCGGGCAGGTCGATGCCCCCGGTCACCGCCGCCCATCCGACGAGGACCGGGGCGGCGCCGGCCGCCCCTCCGATGACGATGTTCTGGTCGGTGCTCCGCTTCAACCAGCGGGTGTAGACGAACACATAGAAGAGCAGGGCGGCCGTCGAGATGAGGCCGGCGAGCAGGTTCGTGGTCGCCCACAGCACGGCGAAGCCGGCCGCCCCCAGCGCCCAGCCGAACCACACGGCCTTGCGGGGGTCGATCCGGTGCCGGGGGAGCGGCCGCCGCGAGGTCCTTCGCATCACCTCGTCGATGTCCCGGTCGTAGTAGCTGTTGAGGGCGTTGGCGCCTCCTGCCGACAGGGTGCCGCCCAGCAGGGTGGCGAGAACCAGCCAGGTGGCGGGCCACCCCCCGGCAGCCAGCACCATCGCCGGGACCGTCGTGATGAGCAGCAGCTCGATGATCCGGGGCTTGGTGAGGGCGACGTAGGCGCCGACCACGGCCGCCGGGCCCGGCGGTGACGTCCTCGGGTCGACGACCAGCGGAGAGTCCATGGGTGGGAGGTTACTGCCGGCCGGGGGCTGCTCCCCGGGCCCGGGCCGGCCCGGGCGGGCGGTTGGTGGTCCTCCCGGCCCGCCCGTATGATGCCGCCCGGATGCGCCAGCCGATCTCGCCAGACCTCACCCGAAGGCGCTCCCGGTGGACTCTGCCGGGCGCCGCCCTGCTGGCCGTGGTGCTGTCGTCGTGCAGCTACATCGGTGTGCAGGACGGTCCCCTCGACTCGCTCGACCCCCGTGGCCCGTTCGCCCGTGAGATCGACGACCTCTTTTGGCTCGTGTTCTGGATCGCGGTCGCGATCTTCGTGATCGTGGAGGGTGCCCTGCTCGTGGCGGTCTTTCTCTTCCGGGACCGGAAGGATCGCAAGGAGCCGAAACAGGTCCACGGCAACACGAAGCTCGAGATCACATGGACGCTCATCCCCGCCCTGATCCTGGCGGGGATCGCCGTCCCCACGGTGCGCTCGGTGTTCAACCTCACCGAGTGCGGCGACGGCGCCATGCCGGTGAAGGTGATCGGGCACCAGTGGTGGTTCGAGTACCAGTACGAGCAGTACGGGGTCGAGACGGCCAACGTCCTCGTCATCCCGGCCGACGAGGAGGTCTGCCTCGACATGACCTCCGACGACGTGCTCCACAACTACTGGATCCCCCAGCTCAACGGAAAGCGGTACCTGGTGCCCGGCCAGCAGACGGTGCTGCGGCTCCAGGCCGACGAGCCCGGGGAGTACTGGGGGCACTGCGCCGAGTTCTGCGGTCTCTCCCACTCGCTCATGCGGGCGAGGGTGCTGGCTCTGCCGCGGCCCGAGTTCGACACCTGGGTGGAGACCCAGCAGCAGGTGGCGGTGGTCCCCGAGGAGGGCACGCCGGCCGCCGAGGGGCTGGAGCTGTTCGCCCTACGGGGTTGCACGCAGTGTCATACCGTCGACTACGGGCCCGAGTCCCCGGCGACGAACATCGTCCCGAGCGACCTGTTCAACGGGCCCAACCTGACCCACTTCGCCGACCGGACCGTTTTCGCCGGTGCAGCCTTCCCGGAGGAGGGCGAGACGTACGAGGAATCGCTCAAGCGGTGGCTGGCCAACCCGCCGAAGCTCAAGCCCGGCTCGTTCATGCCCAACCTGGGTCTGACCGAGCAGGAGATCGATGCACTCATCGCCTGGTTGGGCACCCTGAAGTGACGATGGAGGACCTCACGGTGGAGCAGCACCCATGACGACGACGGCCTCCCGGCCGAGCACGACCATCTTCCGGCGGCCCAGCTCCACGACCGGGTTCTGGTCGTGGGTGACCACGGTCGATCACAAGAAGATCGGCATCATGTACGGCTACACGGCCTTCGTCTTCTTCATCCTCGGTGGGCTCGAGGCCCTGCTGCTCAGGGTTCAGCTCGCCCAGGCGAACAACGAGTTCCTGACCGCCGCCGAGTACAACGCCCTCTTCACCACCCACGGCGTCACGATGGTCTTCCTCTTCGTGATGCCGGTCACGGCGGCGTTCATGAACTACCTGCTGCCCCTCATGATCGGGGCCCGGGACGTGGCCTTCCCCCGGATGAACGCCCTCTCGTACTGGATCTTCCTCTTCGGCGGTGTGTTCATCTACTCGGTGGTCCTCTTCGGCGACGTCATCCCGCCCCAGGGGGTCCAGGGCGTGGCCGGCAACATCGACCCCTCCGACGTCACGCCGCTCGGTGGCCTGCCCGATGGCGGCTGGTTCCTCTACCAGCCCAATGCCGGCCCGGCCTTCTCGCCGGCGAGCGGGATCGACTTCGCTCTCATTGGGATCCAGATCCTCGGCATCGCCTCGCTCATCGCGGCGGTCAACTTCATCACCACGGTCTTCAACATGCGGGCCAAGGGCATGCGCCTGCTCCGGATGCCGGTGATGGTGTGGATGACGCTCGTCACCGCCTTCCTGCTGCTCTTCTCTCTGCCGATCATCGCAATCGCCCTGTTCATGGCGACGTTCGACCGGAACTTCGCCACCACGTTCTTCGACGTAACGGCCGGGGGGGACGCCGTCCTCTGGCAGCACCTCTTCTGGCTGTTCGGGCACCCCGAGGTCTACATCCTCATCCTCCCGACGATGGGGATCGTCTCGGAGGTGCTGCCGGTGTTCAGCCGCAAGCCGCTCTTCGGCTACTCGGCGGTGGTCTTCGCCGGGGCGGGCATCGCCTTCCTCGGGTTCGGGGTGTGGGCCCACCACATGTTCGCCTCGGGCATCACGCCCGTCGCCCAGGCAGCCTTCGGGCTGTCGACGATGACGATCGCCATCCCCACCGGGATCAAGATCTTCAACTGGCTGGGGACGATGTGGGGGGGCCGGATCCGGTTCACCACCCCCATGCTCTTCTCGATCGGGTTCGTGGCGATGTTCGTGATCGGCGGCCTGTCGGGCGTCACCCACTCGATCGTGCCCTCCGACTGGCAGCAGACCGACACCTACTACATCGTCGCCCACTTCCACTACGTGCTGTTCGGTGGGGCCATCTTCGGGATCTTCTCCGGCCTCTACTACTGGTTCCCGAAGATCACGGGCCGGGTGATGAGCGAGCGGCTCGGCAAGATCCACTTCTGGTCGGCGTTCCTCGGGTTCAACCTGACGTTCGGCCCGATGCACTGGCTCGGCCTGCAGGGCATGGTGCGGAGAACCTGGAAGTACGCGCCCGAGGCCGGCCTCGAGCCGTGGAACCTGGCGGTGACCGTGGGCGCGTTCATCATCGCCCTGTCCACCCTGGTGTTCATGTACAACTGGTGGCACTCGAAGCGCAGGGGCGAGCCGTCCGGGCTCGATCCGTGGGATGCCCGTACCATCGAGTGGACTACCCCCAACCCCACCCCCGAGTGGAACTTCGGGGTGTCCCCGGTCGTCCACTCCCTCGACGACTTCTGGCACCTCAAGTACCAGGAGGATGCCGAGGGCCGGCCGGTCCGGCGGCCGGAGGCCGACGTCTACATCGCCCACCTCGAGGAGACGGGCACGAACCCGCCGAAGCCGATCCATCTGCCCAGCCCCTCGTACTTCCCCATCGTGCTGGCGGCCGGGCTCCCCCTCATCGGCTACGGGGTCGTCTTCCACACGAGCCTGCTCGGGAAGCTGCTGATCGTGGTCGGAGCGATCGTGAGCGCGGCCGGGGCCTTCGGTTGGGGCATGGAGCCCACCGAGGAGCCACACGGCCATCCGGTCGAGGCGGCGGCCCACTGATGGCAGAGAGCCTCGCCCACGAGCCCGGCGCCGCCGCCGTCGCCCACCACGACGAGCACGAGTCCACCGGCATCGACAACCGCAAGCTGGGGATGTGGGTCTTCCTCAGCTCGGAGTTCCTCTTCTTCGGCGCCCTCATCACGACCTATCTGCTCTTCGAGGGCAGGCCCGGGTTCGATCGGCCCTATCCGGCCGAGATCTATGACATCCCCTTCACCTCGGTGAGCTCCTTCGTGCTACTCATGAGCTCGCTGACGATGGTGCTTGCCCACAACGCGCTGAGCCTCGGCGACCAGGCGGGCACCCGTACCTGGTTGCTCGCCACCGCCATGCTCGGCTCGGTGTTCCTCGGCGGCCAGGTCTTCGAGTTCACCGAGTTCGTCGTCGAGTACGGGATGACGCTCTCGACGAACCCCGCCGCCTCGTCGTTCTATCTCTTGACCGGCTTCCACGGCCTCCACGTCGCCATCGGCGTACTCATGCTCCTCACCCTGTTCGGTATGTCCCGCAGGATGGGGGGCCTCTCGGAGCGCCAGGGGATGAACGTCGAACTGGTCGGCCTCTACTGGCACTTCGTCGACATCATCTGGATCGTGATCTTCACCGTCGTGTACCTGCTCGCCGAGGCGCCCGTCTGATGGCCACCGCCGAGCACCACGCCCACCCCACCGCCGGCCAGTACGTCAAGATCGCCGTCCTCCTGTTCGTGTTGACGGCGGTCGAGGTGGCGCTCTTCTACCTGGGCGAGGCGACCGAGCTGGGGGCCTTCGAACCGATCGCCCTCATCGGCCTGGCATTCCTCAAGTTCGTCATCGTGGTCGGCTGGTACATGCACCTGCGGTTCGAGAAGACCACGCTGTCGCGCTTCTTCGCTGCCGGGTTCACGCTGGCGATCGTGCTGTACGCGGTGGTGCTGGCGGCTTTCGGGGTGCTTGCCCTGACGAGCTAGCTGTCAGCCGTCCGCCGGCTGTTCGGTCTCGGTGCCCTCACCTCCGTGCTCCTCCTCGCCGTGCCCGCCACCGACCGTGGCATCGAGGACCGCCAGCAGGATCATCACGACCACCGCCACCGCCCCGACGGCGGCGAGGAACTCGCCCCGGCTCACCCGGGTGCCGGGGCGGGAGGCGGCGAGCCCGGCGAAGGCCAGGATCCCCACCGAGATCACGACCGCCATGACCGGGGCGTACGCCGGGAACTGGAGGAAGACGTAGGCGGCGGGCAGCACGAGGAGGGCGATGGAAGCCACCCCGACCACGGGGAGCGACACGGCCGAGCCGAGCCGCCGCCTCGCCCGCTCCGTGTCGTCGGGGTCCTCGGCCGTGATCCCCTCCGGGAGGCCCAGGACCTGGGCTACCTGGCCCACCGCCCAGCCCGCCAGGGCCGCTCCCGCCAGCAGCAGGACGATGGACGTGACCACCGGGACGACCACCACCGCCTCGGCCTCGGTCGGCACCGCGAAGGGGCCGGTGACGAGTGACGCCGTCAGCGCCCCTACCACGGCCCCGACCGCTACCCCGGCACCGGTGGCGACCCCGAGGCCCCCCTGCAACCTGAAGCCGGCGCCGTGCATGCCGGTGAGGGCGCGGGTGAGATGGGCGATCATCCCGCCGAGCACCCCGAACAGCATGACCAGCGCCAGCGTCGCCACGGCGGCGGCGGCGAGGGTGGCGGGTTCCTCGCCCTCGCCGATGGTCAGCGGGGCGAGGTCGATGGCACCCCGATAGGCGCCCTCCTCGCCGACCACGGAGGCCCGGGGGGCCAGCCAGGGAAGGAGCAGCAGCGGGAGCGGGGCGGCGAGCACGAGCGCGGCCATGGCGCCGATCCGCCCGGCCAGCCGTCGGCGGGCGGACAGCGGCGCCGCCTCCACCGGACCGGAGGTGGGAGCGACGGGCTCGGGGCCTGCCGGCGGCGAAGCGGTGAGGGTGGCGACCGGGGAGGGCTCGGGCTCGGGTGCCGGCTCGGGCGTGGCCGTGGGCGGCGGCAGAGGGGTGTCGGACGCCGCCGGTGGCGCGGCCACCGCCACCGACCCGCCGCCCGCCCAGGTAGACAGGATCTCGTCGATGCTCGCGCCCGTGGCCTTGGCCCGGGCCTCGGCCGAGCGACGCACGATCAGCTCGGGCGCATTGAGGGCCGAGGCGGCCGCAGCCAGGTTCTCGCTCATCGGCGGCGGAGGATAGCCAGCCGATCCGGTGGGGCGGCCTTCGGGGCCGCCTGCGCTGCACCCCGATGCGGTGGGTACGCCGGATCCTCGTGACCCTGCTCCTTCTCGCCCTCGTGGCCGGCATGGCCGGGTTCTGGACGACCCGGCGGCCGCTTCCGACCGTCGACGGCCCGGTCGAGATCGCCGGCCTCGACGGGCCCGTCGAGGTGCTCGGGGACGTCGACGGTTCGGGGCGTCCCAGGTCGAGACCGCCGCGTTCCTCCGCACCCTGGGGTTCTTGAGGATCGCCGAGCAGGAGTACGTCGGCGTCTCCGACGAGCTGGGGGCGAGAGTCGAGACCCGGCCGCTGCGGTGGGCGCGCGCGCAGGTCGAGGACGATCTCGGGGCCCGACCGGCCCTGGCCCTCGCCCCGTCAGCCGGCCTAGGATCGGGCGACGAGGAGAGGAGGCCCGCCGATGAAGAAGACGCTCATCGCTCTGGTGGTGCTGGCCGTGATCGGCCTGATCGTCAAGTACATGCTCGACGAGGCCTGAGGCCTCGTCGGCTCACGCCCGGAGGAAGTCCTCGATCCCCGCTGCGATCTCCTCGGCGTGGGTCCAGGGTGCCTCGTGGAGGGCCCCCACGAGCTCGAGCACCCGTACGTCCGGCAGCCGGGAGGCGAGGTCGTACTGCCAGCGCGGGTCGGCGAGCTGGTCGGCGGTGGGGATCACGACCAGGGCGGGGATGGCGACCTGGCCGATCCACGGCGTGGAGTCGAAGCGGAGCAGCGCGAAGGTGGCGGCCGCCCCGGCCTCCGGGTCCCGCCGGTGGGTCTCCTCCCACAGCCAGCGGGCGTGGCGGCGGTCGACGGCACCCACCCCCAGCAGGTAGGCGGCGCGCGCCTCGGCGTTGCCGATCCCGGTGATCCGCTCCCAGGACCGGATCACCCAGGCGGCGATGGCGCGCGTGAGGCGATGGAACGGTGGATGGTGGGCGAAGGTGGCCACCAGGATGAGGCGGTCGACCACCCCGGGGTGGCGGTAGGCGAGGGCCTGGGCGATGGCGCCGCCCATCGAGTAACCGACGACCGCACCGCGGCCCACCCCGACCGCGGCCATGATCCCCGCGATGTCGTCGGCGATGTCCTCGACCTCGAACCGGGCGACGGTCTTCGGCGACAGGCCGTGGCTCCGGTGGTCGAGGGTGATCACCCGGTGACCCTCGGCGAGGAGCGGCGCCACCCGGTACCACTCGGCGAGAGAGGAGCCTCCCAGGCCGTGGATGAGGACGACGGGCGTGCCATCGGGGTTGCCGAACTCCCGTACGAGGAACTCGCTGTCGCCCACGAACACGGTCCGACCCGGGATGCGCCAGGGATGCTCCTGGGGCGAGCGGAAGCGGGGGGTGATGATCGGCCCGAGGACCCGCCAGGCGAGGAGCAGTCCGATCAGGACGCGCAGCCGCCGGATCACGGAGTACCCCGCAGCGGGGCCACGGCGAAGGCGTGCTCGGCGACCGGCCGGCCGCCGAGCAGGTGCTCGTCGACGATCCGGTCGACCACCTCGACGGTGACGCCGCGGTACCAGACACCCTCCGGGTAGACCACGGCGATCGGTCCCTGCTCGCAGATGCGCAGGCAGTCGGCCTTGGTTCGGAGGACACGTCCGGCGCCGGGGCCGGTGGCGACGGGCTCGGCGGAGGGATCGTCCTTCCAGGCCGGAGGAGCCGAGGCCAGCCCGAGCTCTTTCAGGCGGCGCTTGAGGTGCCTCCACACGACGGTCGACTCCTCCCGGGTGGAGCAACGGGGGGTAGTCTGTTCGGCACAGAGGAAGATGTGCCGCTCGACGGTGCCGATGGAGAGGGCCTCGGCGATCGCAACGAGGCGTTCGTCCCGGTCCATGGGGCTGGACGCTAGCGCTCCGGGGCCCGGCCCCGGTCGAGACGGATCCGCCCCTGGGGCCCGTCGACGATTCGGCCGATCTCGAAAAACCCCGGGAGCGCGAGGAGCGACTCGAGCCCGTCGGCCGGCACGGCGATGAGCAGCCCACCGCTGGTCTGGGCATCGGCCAGAAGCCGGCGATCCCGTTCGCTCCCGCCGGACAGGTACGGGGACACCGCGACCAGGTTGCGCGAACTCCCCCCCGGGTAGTGGCCGGCGTCCAGAAGCTCGGGGGCGCCCGGGAGGACGGGGACGGAGGCGACGTCGACCACGGCCGAGACCCCGGAGGCCGACAGCATCTCGCGCAGGTGGCCGAGCAGGCCGTACCCGGTGACGTCGGTCGCTGCGCCTGCCCCCGCCGCGAGCATGGCCCCGGCGGCACCATCGTTGAGGGCGACCATGGAGTCGACCGCCGCGGCCAGCACGTCGTCCGGGCACGCTCCTCGCTTCAGGGCGGTGGTGATGATGCCGGTGCCGATCGGCTTGGTGAGCACGAGCACATGACCGGGCCGGGCCCCGGCGTTGGTGACCACCTGGTCGGGATCGACCAGGCCGGTGACGGCGAACCCGTACTTGGGCTCCGGGTCGTCGATCGAATGGCCGCCGACGACGGTGCAGCCGGCCAGGGCCATGACGTCCGCGCCGCCCAGCACGACCCGCTCGAGCAGCTCGAACGGCAGAGCATCACGAGGCCACCCGACCAACTGGAGAGCGCTCAGCGGTGTGCCCCCCATGGCATACACGTCCGAGAGGGCGTTGGCGGCGGCGATCCGGCCCCAGTCGTAGGCGTCGTCGACCACCGGGGTGAAGAAGTCCACTGTCTGCACGAGGGCGCGTCCATCCCCCAGCCGCACGACGCCCGCGTCGTCGGCCGTTGCAAACCCCACGATCAGGTCGGGGGATACGGTCGCCGGATGCTCGTGCAAGGGGCGCAGGACCTGCGCCAGCTCGGCCGGGCCGAGCTTGCACGCTCAACCGGCGCCGTGGCTGTACCTGGTGAGCCGGTGGTCGGTCATCTCGGGCACGCTACCGGTGCGCCGTCACCTGGGCAGACCCTCGCCGACGACCATGTCGAAGTCAGCGCGGTCCCCATCGCCCCGGGCCGGCGTAGGGCACGTAGTCGGGGAGGTCGACCACCAGTCGCAAGTCCCGACCGTGCCACAGGGATGGGAGTTCCGGCCGGGGCCGAAGGTGGCCTATCCTCTTGGCCTCCCATGTCCGAGCACCCCACCTTCCTCACCCCGGAGGCGCACGCCAAGCTTCGGGACGAGCTGGACCATCTCAAGACCGAGGGCCGGGCCCACATCGAGGAGCGGATCGCCGAGGCCCGCTCGCACGGCGACATTCGCGAGAACGCCG
The DNA here is from genome assembly GCA_046484325.1 of Acidimicrobiia bacterium. Taxonomy (GTDB): domain Bacteria; phylum Actinomycetota; class Acidimicrobiia; order Spongiisociales; family ZC4RG35; genus JAWOJB01. The sequence goes on from JAWOJB010000024.1 coordinate 44,603, forward strand.
ACTACGACGCGGCCAAGAACGAGCAGGGCATGATGGAGGCGAGGATCCGCCAGCTCGAACACCTGCTGGGCACGGCCGTGGTTGGTGAGGCCGAGCACTCCGACGAGGTCGTGGTCGGCTCGGTGGTCACCGTCAGCGATTCGGACGGCGACGAGCTCCGGTACTTCGTCGCCCCCGCCGAGAATCGTGCACCCGGCTACCTGCTGGCGTCCCCCTCCAGCCCGCTCGGGCAGGCCCTGCTCGGCGCCAAGCCCGGGGAGGACGTGACCTATCGGGCACCGGGCGGCGACTTCACCGTGACCGTTGTCTCGGTGGAGCCGTTCCGCGCCTGAGCGTCCGGTAGCCTCGGTCGCACCCATGAAGCTGCGACTGCTGAGCCCACGCGACCTGGCGCGAACGCTCCGCGCCATGGCCACCCGCAGCCCCGACGAGGTCGAGGAGTACCTCGACCGTCACACCGAGGAGTGGTCGGCGCTCGCCGAGTCGATGCCCGGCGAGGCGGCCGACATCCTCGAGGCACTGAGCGAGGAGGCGGCGGGAGAGCTGATCGGTGAGCTCGACGTGGAGGAGGCCGTCGAGATCCTCGAAGAGCTCCGCCCGCGGCTGGCCGCCGGCGTCCTGGAGGAGCTCGCTCGCGACGAGGCCGCCGGGCTGCTGTCGGAGATGGAGCCCGAGGAGGCGGCCGACATCCTCGTGGAGATCGAGGACGACGAGGCCGTGGCCTCCCTCCTGGATCTGATGGAGGAGGGGGCGTCGGCCGCCACCCGACGGCTGCTCGCCTACGCGCCGGACTCGGCGGGCGGCCTCATGACCACCGAGGTCGCCGTCCTCCCGGTCGGTCTCACGGCCGGCGAGGCGATCGAGCGGATCCGGAGTCTCCACGAGGAGCTCGAGGATCTCTTCTACGTCTACGTGGTCGACACCGACGATCGCCTGCTGGGAGTCCTCTCATTCCGCGACCTCGTGTTCGTGCGCCCCGGGGTGGGCCTCGGTGAGGCGATGGTCCCCGACCCGGTGACCGTCCGTCTCGACACCGACCGCGAGGAGGTCGCCGACCTCATCCAGCGCTACCACCTCTTCGGGGTCCCGGTGGTCGACGATGACCACCGGCTGCTCGGCATGGTCACCCAGGAGTCGGTGATCGAGGCGGTGCAGGAGGAGGCGGTCGAGGACTTCGTCGCCGCGGTGGGAGCGGGTGCCGAAGAGACGGTCCACACGGGAATCCGGCGCTCGGTGAGGATGCGGCTGCCGTGGCTGCTGGTCAACCTCGCCCTTGCGCTGGTCGTGGCCCTCGTCATCGAGCAGCAGACGGGGGTGATCTCGCGCGAGCCGGTGCTGGCCGCTTTCATGCCGGTCGTTGCGTTGCTCGGGGGGAGCGGGGGATCACAGAGCCTGGCTGTCGTGATCCGCAGCCTGGCCACGGGCGACATGCCGGCGTCCCGAACCTGGGAGGTGATCGGGCGGCAGTCGGTGGTAGGGGTGGTGGAGGGGGCGGTGCTGTCGGTGGCGGCGGCCGCCCTTGCGCACACTCTCCTGCGGGCGGGGGTGTTCGCCTCGAACTCGCCTCCGCTGGAGGTGGCGGTGGTGGTGGGTGTGGGTGTGCTCGCCAGCCTCAGCGTGGCGACGCTGGTGGGCACGGCCATTCCCCTCGGTCTCCGGAGGCTGGGGGCCGATCCGGCCCTGGCGTCGAGCATCTTCCTGACCCTCATCACCGACGTGGTCGGGTTCGGCGGTTTCCTGCTGGTGGGTGCCACCTTCCTGTGAGGCTCACGAGCCGATGAGGAACTCCCCGGAGTCGGCGAATGGCCCCTGGAACCTGATGACCGAAGCCTCGACGAGGCTCACGAGCCAGTGCGTCTCGAGTGCCTGCTCGTCCTCCGCCGTCCGCTCGGCCTCCTCGGTGAGCAGGGCATCGGCCCCGGAGGCATCGTCGAAGACGTGCAGCTCCCAGAGCCCCGGCGTCGCCTCGTAGAGGTCGCGGACGAAGCCCTCGAGATCGGTGTCGGTGTAGCCGCCGGGGGGAACCACCACATACAGGGTCTCGCCGTCGGAGCTCGAGCTCCGGGCCACGATCTCGTACTCCGTCACCGGCTGTCCCGCCAGGGTCGTGGTCGTGTCGGCGCCGGAGGTCGTGGTCGTACCGCCGGCGGCGGTCGTGGTGGTCTCGGAGGGGACCGTGGTGGTCAGCTCGGGTTCGGCCGCGCGGTTGCAGGCGGCGAGGGCGAGGGCGACGAGGACGACGAGGGCGATGCGACGGGTCATGGGTGGCTCCTGGCGTTCGGAGAGTTGGGACACATTCCCCCTTCCCCCGCCTGCCGTCGACGGGGTAGCCTGAATGGCATGCCGGGGAGGGTAGTGGCGGCGGCGTGGTTGTCGATGGCCGTGCTCTTCCTGGCGTCCGTCCCTGCCACGGCCACCACCGAGTCGACGAAACCTCCGGCGCCGACGAGGTGCCCGCCGGTCACGCTCGCCGACCTCTTCCCGACCCCCGCTCCTCCCGAGGACTTCGAGGCGGACGCAGAGACGGACGCGGAGGTGGAGGAGCCGGTGGCCCCCGACGACGGCACGCCGGCGGAGCCACCGCCACCGCCCTGCACCCCGTTCGTCTACCGGATGCTCTTCCCGCTCATCTCGTTCGGAGGCGGCGGGTGGTCGCCGTTCGGCGCACCTCGGGATGGCGGCGCCCGGGCCCATACCGGGGTCGACCTGCCGGCTCCGAAGCTGGTGCCCGTGGTCGCCGTCGCCGACGGCATGATCGACTGGATCTCCCGGGACGAGACCCGGCGGGCCGGACAGGCGGTCGGAGTCCGGCATGTCGACGGGTGGCGCTCGATCTACGTGCATCTGAACAACGACACCGCCGGCACGAACGACGGCGCCGGGAACGGGATCCGGCCCGGCCTGGAGGTGGGAAGCCAGGTCGTGGCCGGCCAGGTCATCGGCTGGGTCGGCAACAGCGGCAACGCCGAGCCGGGCGATCCGCACCTCCACTTCGAGCTGCGGACGCCGGGCAACGTGGCCGTCGACGCGCTGGCAAGCCTGCGGGCGGCGCTGCGGACGCCCCACCCGCTCCTGGGGTCGATCGAGCAACCGTTCTCGGGGGCCTACATCGACGACGACGGCCACGCTCTCGAGCACCTGTTCGACCTGGCGGTGAGCATCGGGCTCGACCTCGCCTGCGACGACTTCGGGCTGCAGGTCTGTCCCGACGAAATCGTGACCGGCACCGACGCCGTGAGATGGCTGTCGAACCGGTCCGACTCCGACCCCGAGGGAATCCTGCCCGCCTACCGAGTCCCCGAGGCGCCGCCGGTGGTCACCCCCGAGGCGGTGGCGGAGGCGAAGGACCCCGGATGCGGCATCCTCCGGTTCTGCTCGGACGAGCCGCTCACCCGGGCCGAGGCGGCGGCACTGGTGGCTGCGGTCTCGGGGGGCGATCGGTGGCCTTCGGCCGCCTACCTCGCCCTCCACGACCTGGGGCGCCTCGATACCTGCATCCCGGGCGTCGACGTCGGCAACCAGCCGATCAGCCGGGCGGGGTTCCTCGTGATGCTGCTCCGCTGGGAGGGCTACGTCACCTCGCCGCCCTGCTCGCTCGTCTCCTGAGCCACCCTCGCGTCGAAGGCTTCGCGAAGCGAGGCCGTGACCGGGCCGACCGGCCAGGTCCGCGCCCCGACTGCCACCACCGGGGCCACCTCTTTGACGGTCGACAGGCACAGGACCTCGTCGGCGGCTTCGAGCCGGTCCGGGCCGAACCTCCCTTCGACGGTGGTGATGCCGAGGCCGGCGGCCAGCTCGAGCACGACGCGACGCGTGATGGAGTCGAGCACGTGCAGGTCGAGGCCCGGTGTCTCCACGACCCCGTCGCAGACCCAGGCCACCGAGAACGTCGGACCCTCGAGGAGCGTCCCGTTGTCGGCCACCAGCAGCGCATCGTCGAAGCCGGCGGCAAGCGCCTCCCGCCGAGCCGACATGTTCGGTGCATATGAGATCGTCTTCGCCCCGGCCAGCGCCCACGGCCGTCCGGCCGGGTGCCACGGGGCCGGGACCGGGAACAGGCGCACCTCCGGGGGCGACTCCGGGACCGGATGGTGGAGGATGAGGCACCGGGATGGGTCCGATCGGCCGGGGACGTCCGAGCCGCGGGTCACGACGACCCGGACGATGCCGTCGCCGCCGGCGGCGGCGGCGGTGCGGACCCAGTCCGCCACCCCGTCGGGTGGTCGCAGGTCGAGGGCTGCCGCCGACCGGTGGAGCCGCGCCACGTGGGCGTCGACCGCGAACGCCACCCCCGAATAGCTGCGGATGGCCTCGAAGCAGCCGTCCCCCCGCAGCACTGCCCCGTCGGCGACCGTGAGGGCGGGCTCAGGCGCCTCCACCCCGTCGATCCAGCACCGCATGGGCCCACGCTACCCGGCGCTCACGGGCGGTACCGATTGGTGATCGGGAGCCGCCGATCCTTCCCGAAGGCCTTGGTCGTGATCTTCACGCCGGGCGCCGACTGCCTGCGCTTGTACTCGTTGCGGTCGACGAGCAGGGCGACTCGGTGCACGAGATCCTGGTCGAAGCCCGCGGCCACGATCTGGTCGACCCCCTGATCGTCTTCGATGTACCGCTCGAGCACCTGGTCGAGAAGCTCGTAGGGGGGGAGGGAATCGGAGTCCTTCTGGTTCGGCCGGAGCTCGGCCGACGGCGGCTTCTCGATGCTGCTCCACGGGATCACCTCACCGTCCCGATTCCGCCACCGGGCCAGGTCGTACACCAGCGTCTTGAACACGTCCTTGAGGACGGCGTAGCCGCCGACCATGTCGCCGTACAGGGTGGAGTACCCGGCGGCCATCTCGCTCTTGTTCCCGGTGGCAACGACGATCGGGCCATAGGCGTTCGAGATGGCCATCAGCACCGCCCCGCGCGCCCGTGCCTGGAGGTTCTCCTCGGCGAGTCCGGGCTCCCTCCCCGCGAACACTCCGGCCAGCGTGTCGAGGTAGGCCTGGAAGACCCCGTCGATGGATATGAGGTCGAGCCGGATGCCGAGGTGGGAGGCGAGGGCGCGGGCGTCGGCGACCGAGTGATCCGAGCTGTAGCGGGAGGGCATGCCTACGCCCCACACGTGCTCGGGCCCGAGGGCGTCGACGGCGATCACGGCGGTGAGAGCCGAATCGATGCCGCCCGACAGGCCGATCACGACGTCGCTGAAGCCGTTCTTGCGCACGTAGTCGCCGAGACCCACGACGAGGGCGCGGTACACCTCCTCGGGTTGATCGAGGAGCGGGGCCACCTCGCCCCCCGTCGCCGCCTCGCCGGCGAACGGCACGTCGACGACGAAGTGATCCTCTTCGAACTGCGGTGACCGGTGGAGGATGGTCCCGTCGGCGGAGACGACCAGGCTGGCGCCGTCGAACACCAGCTCGTCCTGCCCGCCGACCAGGTTGAGATAGACGAGCGGAACTCCGGCCGCCCGGGCCCGCTGGGCCAGCATCCGCTCGCGGTCGCTCGCCTTGCCCCGATGGAACGGGGAGGCATTGATGTTGAGGAGGATCCGGGCCCCGGCCCGCGCCTGGAGCGTGGGCGGCCCGTCCGGCAGCCAGATGTCCTCGCAGATCGAGACGCCCACGGGAGCCTGGCCGATCGTGAAGATCCGGTCGGGCTCGAGCCCGGCGGCGAAGTACCGGTCCTCGTCGAAGACCCCGTAGTTGGGGAGCAGCACCTTGTGGTAGACCCCGATCACCTCCCCCCCGGTGATGACCGCGGCGGCGTTGGCGATCGGTCGGGTCACCGCGTCGTCGAACGCCCGGCCACCGGCGATGGCCCGGTCGACGAAGCCCACCACCGAGGTGACCCGCCCGCTGCGCCGGGCGAGCCGGCCGACGGTGGCGATCGCCTCGTCGACGAACGACCGCCGGAGGACCAGGTCTTCCGGCGGGTATCCGGTGACGGCCAGCTCCGGGAGGAGCAGGACGTCGGCCTCGACCTCCTCGGCCCACGCCATCGCCTCGGCGATGCGCTCCTCGTTCCCGGAGAGATCACCCACCACCAGGTCGAGCTGGGCTCCGGCGACGCGTAGCGGCATGCCGGGAGCTTACGAGAGCCCGGGGAGATGCCGGGCTCGCCAATCGTCGAGCTCGGCGAGCAGCCCGTCGACGACCGAGCGGTCGGCCCAGCTCGCCTCGATCGTCGCCCGCGCCAGCCGCATCACGGCGCCCCACCCATAGCCGAGATACGACATGAGCGACTCGTACTCGCCGGCGAGGTCGCAGCCGAACATCACCGGGTCGTCGGTGTTGATCGTGACCACGGCCCCCGCGTCGATCAGCGTCCGCACCGGGTGGTCGTCCCACCTGGCTACCCCCGTGCGGACGTTGGAGGTGGGGCACACCTCGAGGGGGAGCCGGCGGGCCACGATCTCGGCCAGCAGGTCGGGGTCCTCCACAGCCCTCACCCCGTGCCCGATCCGCTCCACCCCCAGGTGGTCGATGGCGCTCCGCACGCTCGCGGGCCCGGCCGCCTCTCCGGCGTGGGCCGTGAGATGGAGCCCGGCCTCCCGGGCCCGCCGGTACACGGGAGCGAAGGGCCCGGGCGGGTGGCTCGGCTCCGACCCGCCGATGGTGATGCCGACCACCCCCGCCTCCTCGCGCACGGCCAGGATCTCCGAGAGGGTGACGGCGGCCCGCTCGGGGCCGGTGTCCCTCACCAGATCGGGGACCAGTGCCACCGTGACGCCCGGCACCCGGTCGAGACCCCGGCGCACGGCGAGCAGGAGCGGTCCCGTCTCGAGCCCGTGATGGCGGACGTCGGTCGGCGAGACGAACACCTCGGCGTACCGGATCGACTGGCGGGCCAGTTCGGTGGCGACCGCCTCGGCCATGTGCTCGTAGTCGAGGTAGGTGGAGTGGAACCGAAGCTTCCAGACCCAGGTGTCGATGAAGTGGGCGAAGTCGGTGTAGGCGAACCGGCGGCGCAGATCGTCGGGGCTCTCGAGGCCGGGGCTCCCACCGTGGCGCTGCACCATTCCCCAGAGGGCGTCGAGCGGGATCGCCCCCTCGAGGTGGAGGTGCAGCTCGGCCTTCGGCATCGTCTCGAGCAGGGAACGGGGGTCACCCCGACTAGCCTCGCCGCTCATGTTCGACCCCGCCGTCCTGAAGGCGGTGGCTGCCGGCGTCCTCCCCTCGGTGGTGGAGGCCCGGCGTGCCATCCACCGTCACCCCGAACTGGCACATCAGGAGTATCGCACCACCGAGCTGATCGCCGGTGCCCTGCGCGAGGCCGGCTTCTCCCCCCGGCTGCGCACGCCCAAGACCGGGCTCACCCTCGACCTCGGTGAGTCCGGCAGGCGGGTGGTGTTCCGGTGCGACCTCGATGCCCTCCCCATCCATGAGTCGACCGGGCTCCCGTTCACCTCTGAGGTGCCAGGCGTGATGCACGCCTGCGGGCACGATGCCCACGCCGCCATCGGCCTGGGGGTGGCCCTCGGGCTGGGCAGGCTCGGCGGTCTGCCCGGCCGGGTCCGGGTGGTCTTCCAGCCCGCCGAGGAGACCTTCCCGGGCGGAGCGTACGAGATGCTCAAGGAGGGGGTCGTGCACGACGTGGATGCGGCCGTTGCCTTCCACGTGGATCCCTCGCTCGATGTGGGGAGCGTGGGGCTGCTCGCCGGGCCCATCACGAGCTCGGCCGATCGCTTCTACATCACCTTGGAGGGTCCCGGCGGGCACACCGCCCGACCCCATCAGACGGTCGACCTGATCCACGCCGCCGGCCGGGTCGTCACCGGGCTGCCCTCCCTCGTCCATCTCCAGGTGGATGCCCGTTCGCCCCTGTCGCTCGTCTTCGGCCGTATCCAGGGTGGCACGGCCGACAACGTGATCCCGGTGTCGGTGGAGATGTCGGGGACCGCCCGGACCCTCGACCGGGATCTGTGGGAGCGGTTGCCGGGGATGCTGGAGCAGCTCGTCCACGACATCGTCCTCCCCACCGGCGCCAAGGCGGCGTTTCACTATCAGCGCGGCATCCCGCCGGTGGTGAACGACCCCGGGGTCGTCGACGCGCTGCACCGGGCGGTAGGCGGCGTGCTCGGCCACCAGGCCGTGGCCGGGACCCACACCTCGATGGGTGCGGAGGATTTCGCCCGGTTCCTCGACGTGGTCCCGGGCGCCCTCATGCGGCTCGGGGCCCGGCCCGGGCTGCGCACCGTCGACCTGCACTCTTCGACCTTCGACATCGACGAGGGCGCCCTGGAGGTCGGGGTCCTCGCCGGTATGGCCGCGGTGCTGGAGTTGCTGGTCGAGCCCCAGGTGTGACGACCGGGGAGGGGCGAGGCCCCGGCACCGGCCGAGGCCGTGGACGAGGGCGGCCCAACCGCCGGGCGACGTCCACCACCCGGGGGTTAGGGCGGTGATCACGGAGCCCTGCAGGCCGAGACGGCGGGCCAGCATGGCGGCGTAGCGGATCCGGCTATCCGAGGACCCTGAATCCCTCCCCGGAGAGCGCCTCCCGGAGGCGGGTCACCTCGCCCGCCCGGACCGACAGGGTCAAGACACCCCCGCCGCCGTGGCTGGCGTGGCGGAGCTGGAGGTCGCGCAAGTCGACCGAGGCGACCGAGAGGGCGTGCCCGACCCTGGCGATCTCACCGGGCTGGTCCTCCAGGACCACCGAGACGGCGGCGACCGGGGCGGACATGGACGCCCGGACCCGCCGGGACTCCTCGAGCGCACCGACGATGGCGGGGCGGTCGGCACTCTCGACCCTCTCGGCCCAGCCGGTGAGGTCGCCGGCCAGGCGGCGGAGGGCCGAGGCCACCGCCTCCCGGTTCCCGATGAGCACGTCGCTCCACCAGCCCGGCTCGGACAGAGCCACCCTGGTGAGGTCCCGGAATCCCCCACCCGCCAGGTCGAGAGCCCCGGAGTGTCCGGCGATCCGGCTCGTGAGGGCGGCCGCCACCACATGGGGTAGATGGCTGATGAGCGCCACGGTGGCGTCGTGCTCCTCGGCGGTCATCTCGACCGGGGTCGCGCCGAGCGACGTCACGATGCCCCGCATCCGCTCGAGGTCCCCGGACCCGGCTCCGTCGACCGTGAGGATCCAGAGGGCCCCGCGAAAGAGGGATCCCGACGCTCCGATCGGTCCCGAGGTCTCGCGCCCGGCCATCGGATGGCCGCCCACGAAGTGGGGGAGCCGTGCCCCGGCGGCGACGACGGGGGTCTTGACCCCGGCCACGTCGGTGACGAGGGCGTCGGTCTCCAGCCCCCCGAGCAGGTCGACCACCGCCTCGGCCGGTCCGGCGGCCACCACCAGGTCGGCACCCATCACCGCCTCGTCCGGGCCGGCTGTGCGGGAGTCCAGGGCCTGGAGGGACACGGCCCCGTCGAGGGCGGTGGGATCCGGGTCCCAACCGGCGACCCGCCAGCCGGCGAGCCGTAGCCCGATCGCGACCGAGGTGCCGATGAGCCCGGTGCCGAGGACCGCCGCCCTCACGCTCAGATCGACCGGCCGACCGCCGCCGCCACCGCTCGCACCCGCTTCACCAGATCGGCGAACTCGGACGGCAACAGCGCCTGGGCGCCGTCGACCAGCGCCGTGTCGGGCGTGGGATGGACGTCGACCATGATGCCGTCGGCTCCGGCCGCCGCCGCTGCCAGGGCGAGCGGAGCGACCAGCTCACGCCGGCCCCCGGAGTGGGACGGGTCGACGAGCACCGGCAGGTGGGCGAGCTCCTTCAGGAGGGGGACCGCGGTGATGTCGAGGGTGTTGCGGGCCGCCGTCTCGAAGGTGCGGATGCCCCGCTCGACCAGGATCACGTGGTGGTTCCCCTCCTTGTACACGTACTCGGCGGCGTTGAGCCACTCCTCCAGCGTCGCCGTGAACCCGCGCTTGAGCTGGACGGGCTTGGGCTGGCGGCCGACCTCCTGGAGGAGGGTGAAGTTGGCCATGTTGCGGGTACCCACCCGGAGGATGTCGGCGTACGAGGCGACCAGCTCGACGTGGCGGGGGTCGAGCACCTCGGCCACGAACGGGATGTCGAACGTCTCCCGGGCCTCGGCCAGCAGGCGGAGGCCCTCCTCGCCCAGACCCTGGAACGAGTAAGGGGAGGTGCGTGGCTTGAAGGCGTCGCCGCGCAGCACGGTGGCTCCCGCGGCCTTCACCGCCTCGGCGGTCCGGAAGAGCTGCTCGCGGCTCTCGACGGCACACGGCCCGGCGACGAAGGTGAATCCCCCGCCGCCGATGCGGGTGTTGCGCACGTCGATGACCGTGTCGACGGGTTGGAAATCGCGACTGACGAACTTGAAGGGCTTCAGCACCGGCACGGCCTTCTCGACGCCGGGCAACGCCTCCCACGGGATCTGCTGGATCCGCTCGCGGTCGCCTATGGCCCCGACGACCGTCTGGAACTGACCGGTCGACACGTGGGCTTCGCACCCGATGGAGCGCAGGCGCTCGACCACCGACTCGATGTCCTCGGCGGTGGCATCTGGACGCAGGACGATGATCATGGCGCTCATCCTCGGGACCCCTGGAGCCGGCATGTTACGCCTGGTCCGGGGGCCGAATCTCCGCGCTTGCAATTGCTAGCGTTTTGCTGTAGCTTGTGGCTAGTGAGCGAAGGCAAGCACTCGGAGGTCGGCGAGTTCATCCGGCAGCAGCGGGAGCGAGCGGACCTCTCGTTGCGGAGGCTCGCCGAGCGGGCGGGGATCTCGAATCCCTACCTGAGCCAGATCGAGCGGGGAATCCGCAAGCCCTCGGCGGAGATCCTCATGCGGATCTCGCGGGCCCTCGAGATCTCCGCCGAGACGTTGTACAGCCGGGCGGGCCTCATGGATGGTTCGCCGGTGTCGGTCTCGGTACTGGAGGCCGTCGAGGCCGACGAGCGCCTGACCTCACGACAGAAGACGGTCCTGCTGGAGCTCTATCGGACGCTCGTCGAGGCGAGCGGACCGGTCGGGAGCCGGTCGACGGACGAAGCATCGACGAGAGACGAGGAGTGATCATGGAGGCGAAGACCTACCTCTATGCCGCCGTTGGGGCCCCGGTCGTGGCCGGCCGGGCCGTTCAGGGAACGTTCGAGTCCCTGCGCCAGAAGCTGACCGAGAACCGGGTGACCCTCACCAAGGAGACGAAGGATCTCGTCGCCGAGTGGGCCGTCGAAGGCGAGAAGGCCCTCGACCGTCTCGGCGAGGGCAAGATGGTCGACGAGCTCACCGCCAAGGTGGACTTCGACCAGATGCAGGAGCAGGTGGGCAAGCTGCGCGACCAGCTCGAGGACATGCTCGAGACCTGGCGCACCAACTTCCGCCCTGCAGAGCGCGCCGAGGGCATGATGCGCAAGGCCGCCGGAAAGATGGAGGAGGCCGCCGAGAAGGTGGAGGAGGCCGCTGAGAAGGTGGCCAAGCCGGCCGCCGCTGCCGCCAAGAAGCCGGCTGCCAAGAAGCCGGCTGCCAAGAAGCCGGCTGCCAAGAAGCCGGCGGCGACCACGGCGAAGAAGCCCGCCGCTCCGAAGCCCGCGCCGGAGGCCACCAAGGCGTCCTGACCCCCCCTCGACACGCGAAATGGGGACCCCGACCCGGGGTCCCCATTTCGCGTTCGGCTCACCGCCGTACGATCGGATCCACCTCGCCGGCGTGTTCGATCCACGCGGCGACCATCGCCGTCGTCGGAAGCCGCCGGACGAGGCGGCGCTCCTCGTTGATCTCCGACAATCTCGTCGTGAGCGCCTGGGGGCTGCGGCGACGGAGGTCGCGGGCGGTCGTCGCCCCCGCCGCCATCAACAGCGCGGCGTATTCGCCACCCACCCCCTTCACCCGCATGAGGTCGGCGGCCAGGGCCCAGCCGAGAAGGTGGTCGGGATCGATGCCGGCGTGGTTGGCCAGCTCCGCCCGGTCCTTCTTCACCGCCGTCCGGCGGAGGAGGCCCTCGGTGCTCCGCACCCCCTGCTTGCGCAGCTTGGTGGCACTCTTCGGGGGCATTCCCACGATGGCGGAGATGGACGGCATGGGTGCGGCTCCTTCCGGCGGACGGGGAGGGGCGAGCCTAGCCAGGTCGATGGGGGCTCACCCCGGTCGCCGGGGCCGCAACTCGGCGACGTCGGCCTGGGTGTCGACGTCGCGGGGTGCCAGCCGTTCGACCCACACCTCCTCCACCCACTCGGGATGGGCCTGGAGGAGTCGTCCGGCGCCCTCGTCTCCCTCGAGCGACATGAGGCGCGGCCAGAGCCGGCGGTCGAGCAGCACCGGGTTTCCCCACGAGTAGCGGTATTTGGGGACCACGGCCCGGGCATGCGAGCGGGCGTGTGCCGCCACGAGCGCGGCGACGACGCCGGGGTCGACGTCCGGTTGGTCCCCGAGCACGATGAGTGCGGCGTCGGCTCGTGAGAGGCGGGTGAGGGCATCGAGGCCCACCCTGATCGATGAGGCGAGGCCGTCCTGCCACTCGGGGTTCTCGATGAGGCCACAATCGGCGAGGTCGGCGTCGGACCTCACCCGGTCGGCGTCGGCTCCTATGACCACCCAGATCTCGTCGACCGGGAACCTGCGTGTGCGCTGCACCACGTGGCCGAGCAGCGTGCGTCCTCCCCATGGCTCGAGCTGCTTGGGCCGTCCCAACCGGCGCGAGCCTCCGGCGGCGAGGACGAGTGCGGCGATCATCGTCTGCCGAGTCTCCGCACCTCGCCCTGCAGAACGGGCGGCCGGCGGTGGCCGTACCGCGCCTCGGTCATCTCCGCCAGGATCGCCACCGCCACCTCGCCGGGCGTGACGGCTCCGATGTCGAGACCGATCGGCCCGTGGATCCGCTCGACCTCGGAGGGCTGATGCCCGGCGGCCAGCAGCCGCTCGCGACGGCGGGCTGCCGTCGCCGTGCTGCCCATGGCGCCCAGGTACCGGACGGGCCGGCCCAGCACCAATGGCCACAGCGGGTCCTCGAACCGGGCATCGTGGCTCAGCACCACGACGAACGCCCGGTGATCGAACGTGAGGCGGTCGGCGATCTGGTCGGGCCAGCCGACCAGCAGCTCGGCGGCGTCGGGAAACCGGGCCTCGGTGGCGAAGGCCGCCCGGCTGTCCGAGACGGTCACCCGGTAGCCGAGATGGGTGGCGAGGGTCGTGAGCGACTGGGCGATGTGGACCGCCCCGAAGACGAACAGCCGGGGAGGCGGCGCCAGCGTCTCGACGTAGATCTCGTGGAGCCCGTAGGCGAGCGTCTCGTCGCGCTCCCGGTCCATGAGGGCGAGGGCGTCGGCCACGACGTCGGAAGCCACCTCGGAGGGCAGCGAGCCGGCCAGGATGGTGCCGGAGAGATCGACGACCGCCGACGCCCCGACGGCCGGCCCTCCGACCGCCGTGAGCCTGGCACCGAGTCGCTCGGCGGCGAGCAGTCCACGGCAGGCCTCGAGAACCGCCGGTGTCACCAGGGCTCCACGAAGACCTGGATCGTGCCCCCACAGGCCAGGCCCACCTCGAATGCATCCTCGTCGGCGATGCCGTAGGTGACGAGGATGGGCTCGCCGGACTCGATGACCCGCAGTGCGTGGAGCACCACGTCGTTCTCGACGCAGCCGCCCGACACCGACCCCTCCATGTCCCCGTCCGAGGAGACGACGAGCTTGGATCCGACCGGCCGAGGGGCCGACCCCGAGACCCGCACGACCGTGGCCACCGCCACCCGCTTGCCGGCCTCTGCCCACCGATCGCGTACGTCGAGCTCCGATCGCATCATCTCCTCCGTTCCGGGACCGACTCGAGCATCGCCACCAGCGTCGCCAGATCGTCGAAGGTCCCCGCCGCCAGGAAGTCGTCGACGTGCGGGAGGGCGGCGACCATGCCCCTCGTCTCGGGAGCGTACCCGGGCCTCCCTGCCAGCGGGTTGAGCCAGATCACCCGGTGGACGGAGCGGCGAAGCCTGCCCATCTCGTCGGCGAGCACCTGGGGCTCGCCGCGATCCCATCCGTCGGAGACGATGAGCACGATCGGCCCGCCCCGGGTCATCCGCCGGCTCCACTCGTGGTTGAAGGCTCGCAGGCACTCACCGATGCGCGTGCCGCCCGACCAGTCGTGCACGGCGCCGGCCACCTCCCGGAGTGCGTCGGATGGCTCGCGTCGGGCCAGCTCACGGGTCACCCGGGTCAGCCGGGTCGAGAAGACGAAGCTCTCGAGCCGTCCCAGGCGGCTGCGGGCGGCGTGGGCGAAGTACAGCAGCATCTCGGAGTACCGCTCCATCGAGCCGGAGACGTCGGCGATGAAGATCAGCGGCCGGGTCCGGGACCGGCGCTCGGTGGTGGCCAGGCTGAGCACGTCGCCGCTCGGGCCCACACTGCGCCGGAGGGTGCGCCGGAGGTCGGGGCGGTCCCCGGCCCGGGCGGTTCGGCGGCGGCGGCTCGTGGCGGCGGCCGGGCGCCACAGCATTCGGGCGATCATCGATCGCACCTCGGCCGCCTCCGCCGGCGTGAGCTCGGCGAAGTCCTTCCGTGCGAGGCGCTCGGCCCACGAGGCCCCGGTGACGGCAACCTGGTCGTCGAGCCCTGCATCCCCGTCCCCTTCGCCACCCTCGGCCGAGGCCTGGATCGACCATGTCCGCGGGCGGGATGCCGCCACCACCACGGCAGGGCCGTCGGCGTCCCCCCCGAAGAACTCGCGGAACACCCGATCGAAGACCGGGATCTGCTCGCGGTGGGTGACGACGAGCGAGCGGAATGCGTGGTACACGTCCCCCCCGGAGGCGAGGCCGACGACCTCGCACGCGGTGGCGAGATCGGCGGCGGTGGTCGGGACGACCGGAATCCCCTCGCTCCGCAGGGCGCGCGAGAACTCGACGAGCGTGGAGGCGCGTTCCACGCCCGGCACCCTATCGGAGCGCCCTCAGAGCGGGAAGCGGAGGATGCCGACCACGCCGTGCGGGTCGACCGGGGTGGCGATCTCGAGCTGATCGACCGCCCCGCCGCCGGCCACGACGGCCTCCATCAGGTAGCCGATCACGTCCTCGACCTCGAAGACGGCGCTCCCGCACACCGCGCACTCCCGACCCGTGCGGGCCAGCCACCCACACTCGCCGCAGACGACGCCGGGCTTCTCGACGCGTCCGGCGACGAGGAGCCGGTCGACCGCCCTGGCGTTGGCGGCCTCGAGCAGCGTGGCGGTGCCGGCCGCCCCGGATCCGGTCTCGACGGCCGCGGCCGCGGCCTCGGCGGCTTCCTCCTGACGGGCAGCCCACACCGTGGCGGCGTGATCGGCCACCCGGCGTCGGAGCTCCGGCAGGGTGAGCGTGTGGGGGTCGACCACCACCCGCCCCACGGGGAGGGCCTGGAGGTACGCGTGAAGGTGGGGGACGAGCTCGTCGAGCGTCTCCTGGTGACCGCCCAGCAGGAGCGCATCGAAGGGCCGGTCCCGGTGGGTCTCGAGCAGTCGGGCCGCTGCCTCCTTCAGCATGCGGGCGGTCTCGTGCTCGGCCCGCCGTCGCACACCGTGCTCTTCGTAGCCCGAGAAGCCCCCGAAGTTCGACTTGCCGATGTCGGCCTCGAGTGCCGCGCCCAGCGGCTCGACCGTTCCGTCGTCTGCGAGGTAGATCCGGCAACGGCGGCGATCGGCGACGACGATGCCCATGTGGAGCGGACGGGGTCGGGAGCGCAGCGGGCGGAGATAGGCCCGGGGCCCGATCGAGCCGTGATCCCAGACCAGATGGTCCAGGAAGGACATCTCATGGATGTCGTCGGTCGACGACATGAACAGGGCCACGCCGTTCGCGGGCTGGGCATCGATCTTCGGCACGAGGCCCTGGATGCGCTCGCAGTCGCGCAGCACGGCCTTGGCGATGCCCCGCTCCATGCTGTCGGCGGCGGCGCGGATCGGCTTCAGCAAGTCGGTGATGGCCGCCGAGGCGCTTCCGGCAGGGCGATCGAGATACAGCGAGATGAGCGATCCCGACGGCGAGCGGAGCTCGGCGAGCGAGGTGAGGTCCATGGATCCTCCCCGGAGAACGGTGGTCGGACGGACGAGGTCGACCCGACGGATGGAGGTCCGCGAGGAGGCGCCGCTCGTCTCACAGGCATGCGAAACGCCCCGGCATCTGAACCGAGCGTACCTCGGCGCGGGCCCTCGTGCCCCGGTCGAGCGGCCCTATCCGGGGGCGGCAGCGTCGATCCCGCGCCGCCGCACCCGCTCCACGTCCTCGCGGTACTTCAGCACCACGCCGAGCGTGTCGTCGATCAGCGCCGGGTCGAGCTCGCGGGCGCCGAGCACCCGCAGCGCGTGCGCCCAGTCGATGGTCTCGGCAACCCCCGGGGGTTTGAACAGGTCCAGGGAGCGGAGGTCGCCCATGGCGGCGGCGAGCTGGCGGGCGAGGCGCTCGTCGACGTCGGGTACCTTGGCCCGGATGATCGACACCTCGCGGTCGAAATCGGGATAGTCCACCCAGTGGTAGATGCACCGGCGCTTGAGGGCGTCGTGGATCTCACGGGTCCGATTGCTGGTGATGATCACGACCGGCGGCACGGCGGCGGTGATCGTGCCGATCTCGGGGATCGTGACCTGGAAGTCCGACAACAGCTCGAGCAGGAATGCCTCGAACTCCTCGTCGGCCCGGTCGAGCTCGTCGATCAGGAGCACGGGCCGCTTCCCGACGGCCGCCGACTCGACGGCATGGAGCAGGGGCCTGGCGAGCAGGTAGTCGCGGCTCATGATGTCGGCCACCTCGGCCTGGCCGCCCTCTCCCCGGGCCTCGATGAGCCGGATCGCCAGCATCTGGCGGGCATAGTCCCACTCGTAGAGGGCGTGTCCGACGTCGAGGCCCTCGTAGCACTGGAGCCGGATGAGCTCGGTATCGAGCATGTCGGCGAGGACCTTCGCCACCTCGGTCTTCCCGACCCCCGCCTCTCCCTCCAGGAAGAGCGGACGCCCCAGCCGAAGGGCGAGGTGGACGCTCACGGCCAGGCTCCGATCGGCCACGTAGTCGCGCTCGGCGAAGGCCTCGGCGATCGCTTCGACCGTGTCGGGGACCATCTGGGCACCATAGCCAGCACCGGATCGACGTTGGATGGCGGCGTGACCACAATGGAGGCGTGTTCAGACCCGACATCCCCGAGGCACCCTCGGTCTCGCCCGAGGAGGCGAAGGCCCTGGTGGAGGAGGGTGCCCTACTCGTCGACATCCGTGAGGTCGAGGAGTGGCAGGCGGCTCGCATCCCGGGAGCCGAGTTCAAGCCGCTCTCGACGATCAACGACTGGTGGCCCGACCTCCCGCTGGATCGAACCGTCGTCCTCTACTGCCGGTCGGGGAACCGCTCGGCTCACGCCGTGAACGCCCTCGTGGGTCAGGCGGGGCGGACCAACGTGCTCAACCTCACGGGGGGCATCATCGCCTGGGACCGGGCCGGTCTGCCGGTGGAGGATGCCTAGCGCCCTCGAGCTCGCCGTAGCCGATCACCTGGCCGGCGTCGGCCGGAGACTGGCGGCCGGGCGCCTCCGACGGCGTAGCTGGAGGACCATGCTCCCGGTGGCGCTCGACCCGGTGGAGGCCGGGCTGGCGACGGTGGGGGGAGGGCTGCTGGGCCTGGCGGCCGGAGTCGGGTTGGGCGTCTCCGGCCCGCTCTCGCTCGTGCTGGCGGTCGTGGCGGCGCTGGCGGCCCTGGTCGGCGTGGCGTCGATGTCGGTGGTGGAGGCGGCCGACCGGGCGGTTCGCAGGCTCGAGGCGCACCTGTCGATGCCCGAACTGCTCGATGCCGTCGAAGGGCTCGGCCCGGTCGAGGTGACGGCGCTCGCCGGCCTCAGGCGGACCTGATCGCCTCCGTCAACGCCCGCCTCGTCATCACCTTGGCCAGGTGGGACTTGTACTCCTCGGACCCGTAGAGGTCCTCGAGCACCGTGAGCCCCTCCAGCGCCCGCTCGGCGGCGGCGGCCACGGCGGCGTCGGATCCGTCGGTCCCGATCAGCGCTTCCGCCACGCCCACGGCGAGAGTGGCCTTGGTGCCCACACCGGTGATCGCCACCCGGCAGTCGCCGATGGAGCCGTTCGAGCGCGACACCCAGGCCGCCGCTCCTGCGACCGCGTAGTCGGTGTGGCCGCCCCGGCGCCCCAGTTTCTCGTAGGCGGTGGCGCCCGCCCGTCGGGGGATCCGGATCTCGGTGAGGATCTCGTCGGGCTCGAGGGCCGACGTGAGGGCGTCGACGAAGAAGTCGTCGGCCGCGATCTCCCGGGTGCCGGCCGGGCCCTGCGCCACCATCGTGGCGCCGAGTGCCAGGATGGCGGCCGGCTGGTCGGCTGCGATGTCGGCGTGGGCCACCGAGCCGCAGGTGGTGCCCCGATTCCTGATCTGGGCGTCCCCGGTGTAGGCGGCGGCGCTCCGCAGCGCGTCCGGCACGAGCCCGGACTCGGCCGTCTGGCGATGGCGGACGAGGGCTCCCAGCGACACGTGGTCGCCTCCGTCCTCGATCCGGTCGAGCCCGGGGATCCGCCCGATGTCGACCAGCAGTTCGGGGGAGAACAGGCGCATCTTCATGAGCGGCAGCAGGCTCATCCCGCCCGCCAGCACCTTCGCCGAGTCGGCGCCCGCCAGGGCGGACACCGCCTCGTCGAGGGTGGCCGGGGCGACGTAGTCGAACGGTCGGGGGTACATCAGTTGCCTCCCTTGGCGCGCTGGATGGCCTCCCACACCCGTCTCGGGCGGAGCGGCATGTCGATGTGCTCCACCCCGAGGGGGGCGAGCGCGTCGACGACGGCGTTGACGATCGTCTGGGCGGATCCGATGGTGCCCGCCTCGCCGATCCCCTTGACCCCGAGCGGGTTGATGTCCGTGGGCGTGACCGTCCGGTGCAGCTCGTACGACGGCAGATCACCGGCGGTCGGGAGCGGGTAGTCGATGAGCGATGCCGTGAGGAGGTTGCCGTCCTCGTCGTAGATGGCGTCCTCGAACATCGCCTGCCCGACACCCTGGGCTATCCCGCCGTGGAGTTGGCCGTCGACGATCATCGGGTTGATCACGTTGCCGCAGTCGTCCATCGCCACATACCGCAGGATCTGGACGTCCCCGGTGTCGGGCTCCACCTCCACCATCGCCAGGTGCGACCCGAACGGCCAGGTGGCGTTGGCGGGGCTGAACACCGCGTGCGCCTCCATGCCGCCCTCGATCCCCTCCGGCAGCCGGTGGGGCTGATAGGCCACCGTCGCCAGCTCACCCCAGCTCACCGTTCGGTCGGGGGAGCCCGCCACGTGGGCGGCCCCGTCGGCGAAGCGGATGTCCTCCTCGGCCGCCTCGAGCAGGTGGGCGGCAACCCTGGCGGCCTTCGCCCGCACCTTCTCGGCCGCCTCGTAGGTGGCGGCGCCGTCGACGGCGGCCGAGCGCGACCCGAACGTCCCGACGCCCATCGGCGACTCGGCGGTGTCCCCGTGGGTGACCCGTACCCGCTCGAGCGGGATGCCGAGCCGATCGGACACGATCTGGGCCCAGGTCGTCTGGTGACCCTGGCCGGACGGGCCGGTGCCGATGATCACGGTGGCAGAGCCGTCGGGGTTCACCCGCACGAGACCGGAGCCGTTGAACGCAGAGGGGAGGCCGTACTCGGACCACGAGAACCCGAGGTCGACCAGGCCCGACGGCCCGAACCCGCAGACCTCGACGTAGGTCGCCAGGCCGATGCCGACGTGACGGCCCTCGGCGCGCATCCGGTCTCGCTCGGCCTTGAGCTCCTCGTACGACACCGTCTCGAGCAGGGCGTCGAGATTCTTGGCGTACTCCCCGGTGTCCATCGCGAAGCCGATGGGCGACACCGCTCCGGGGAAGGCCTCGGGCGGGATGTAGTTCTTCTTTCGCACATCGGCCGGGTCCATCCCGATCCGCCGGGCATAGGCATCGAGGATCCGCTCGAGGTAGTACGCCGCCTCGGGCCGCCCGGCGCCCCGGTAGGCGTCGGTGGTCATCGTGTGGGTCGTCACGCAGTCGAGCTTCATGTGGGTCGGGAATCGGTACTGCCCGGAACCGACGAACACGCCGAGGAAGGGGATCGCCAGGGTGAAGTTCTGGCTGTAGGCGCCCATGTCGGAGATGCCGATGAGCTCGTAGCCGAGGACCTCCCCGTCCCGGGTCCCGGTGATCGTGGCGGTCGCCAGCCATCCCCGTCCCTGGATCGTCGAGCCGGCCGCCTCACGGCGGGTCTCGGTCCACTTCACCGGTCGGCCCAGCGCCTTGGAGGCGAAGCACACGAGGATCTCGTCGTTGTAGACGTTGAGCTTGCAGCCGAACCCTCCGCCGACCTCGGGGGCGATGCCGTGCACGGCGTTCGACGGGAGCCCGAAGGTCTTGGCCACGGCCCCGGCGAGGGCATGGATGATCTGGCTGGAGGACCAGAGCGTGAACCGCTGATAGCCCTCGCTCCAGTCGGCCACCACCGCCCGCGGCTCGATGGCGGTGGGCAGCAGGCGCTGGTTGACCATCTCGATCGAGACGACGACGGTGTCGTCGCGGGTCTTGGCGTCGGCGATCGCCTGCTTGGTGGCCTCGATGCCCTCGGCGTTCCCCCACGGGCCGCCCTCCCAGGTGAGCAGCACGTTCGACTCGAGGCTCTCGTGCACCTTGACCTGGTCCGAGGCCGCCTGCTTCAAGTCGATGATCGCCGGCAGCGGCTCGTAGTCGACGAAGACCGCATCGGCGGCGTCCCGGGCGAGGTAGCGACCGTCGGCGACGACCATCGCCACGGCCTCGCCGACGTGGTTGACGACGCCGTCGGCCAGCAGGGGCCGAAGCTTGCCGATGGGGACCTGGGCGAGGAGGTCGCCCAGGTGCCGGACGTCGTCGATGGTGTAGACGGCGTGGACACCCGGCATCGCCAGGGCCGCCGAGGCGTCGATCGAGCCGATCCGGGCGTGGGCGAAGGGGCTCCGGACGAAGGCCGCGTGGAGCATCCCGGTGAGCTGGACGTCGTCGACGTACCGCCCTCTGCCCCGGATGAGGGCCGGATCCTCGCGGCGCTTGACCACACCTCCGAGAACGCTGGTCGTGCTCATGCCCGCACCCCCTCGGTCTCCCACTCCGCCGGCGGGGGCGTCTCACCCCGCATCCTGGCGGCCGCGTACTCGATGGCCTTCACGATGTTGTGGTAGCCGGTGCACCGGCAGAGGTTGCCTTCGATGCCGTGGCGGATCTCGGCCTCGGTCGGGCTCGGGTTCTCCTGGAGAAGGCCGACCGCCTGGATGATCATGCCCGGGGTGCAGAACCCACACTGGAGACCGTGCCGCTCCCAGAAGCCCTCCTGCACCGGGTGCAACTCGCCGTCGGCGGTGAGTCCCTCGATCGTGGTCACGTCTGAGCCCTCGGCCTGACCGACGAGCACCATGCACGACTTGACGGTGGCCCCGTCGATCAGAACGGTGCACGCGCCGCAGTACCCGCTCTCGCAGCCGACGTGGGTCCCGGTGAGGCCGAGCTCGTCCCGCAGGAGGTGGACGAGGAGCGTCCGCGGTTCCACGGCGACCGCCACCTGCCTGCCGTTGACGGTCATGGACACCTGCAAGCGAGCCTCCTTCGATGACCGCCGCCGACGCTATCACCGGCGGTCGCGACGCGTCGCCGAGACGGGGAGGTTTGGAGGAGACCCGGCTTCCCCGGGCACCGGGCCCTCGAGGTTGGCAGAATGCGGTGGGTCAGGAGGTCGAGGCATGGCGGGGTCTGGCGGTGGCGGAGTGGCGGCCTTCTTCGTCGCGCTGGCGGTCGTGGCGGCCGGCGGCGGTTGGTTGATCTCCCTCCTGACCGGATGGAACGTGCTCCTGGTCGGCGTCGTCGTGTTCGTCCTCGGACTGGCGGTCGTGGTGCCTCTGCGGATCCTGTCGGCGGCGGACCGCCGGAGCGGAGAGCTCTAGGCGCCAACGGCGCCGGCTCGGGTGAACCGAGCCACGATCTCGACGTGATACGTCTGGGGGAAGAGGTCCAGCGGCTGCACCCACTCGAGCACGAACCCGGCGGTCACCAGGCGCCGGGCGTCGCGGGCGAAGGTGGCGGGGTCGCAGGACACCATCGCCAGCCACCGCACACCGGCCGCCGCCAGGCACTCGGGGACCCCGGGCCCCAGGCCCGCCCGAGGTGGGTCGACCACCGCAGCCTCGAACCGTCCCAGGCCGGCGACGGCCTCCTCCAGGCGGCGCCCCACCACAGTCACCCGCCCATCGGTGTTGTGGCCGAGGTCGTCCACGGCCCGCCGGTCCGACTCCACCGCGGTCACGGCCCCGAACCGGCGGCCAACGGTGGCGGCGAACAGGCCGACCCCGGCATACCCGTCGAGCAGGACTCCCTCGGCGCCGGCCAGCGCCAGGTCGACATGGTGGACGAGGCGTCTGGCGCCCGGGGTCGAGACCTGGAAGAAGGCCCGCCCGCCGATGCGGAAGCGCACGCCCGCCACCTCCTCGTGGATGCGGGCGGCGGCGGGGGCCCGGACCGGGATCCCCCACCGGTCCGAGGCATCCGCCGGAGGGTCGCCGTCGACGATCGCGACCGTCTCCCCCGAGGCCACGCCGGCCCGCAGCGTGAGACGGCGCAGCCCGGCGAGACCGTCGAGCCGCCGGATCACCCGCTGGAGCGGCTCGACCGGCAGCAGGCACAGGTCGAGCTCGACCAGGTCGTGGGAGCGGGCGGCCGCCAGGGCCGGCCGCCCTCCCGACACGCGCAGGTCCATGCGGTTGCGGTAGCCGAACGCGGGGGAGGCCGGGTCGATCGGACGGACCTCGGCATCGTGGATGTCGCCGAGGTGGGCGAGTTGGGAGCGAACGGTGCGCTGCTTCCAGCGCAGCTGGGCCGGATGCCCCGCCGCCTGCCAGGGACAGCCCCCACAGCCGTCGGCGAGGTGCGGGCAGGGCGGTTCGATCCGGTCCGGCGACGGGTCGAGCAGCTCGATCACCCGCCCTCTGGCGAACCGGGGCCGCTCCTCGGTGATCTCGACTCGGACCAGGTCCCCGGGCATCGCCCCGGGGACGAACACGGCGAGGCCATCGTGGCGTCCGAGACCGTCTCCCCCGTGGGCCATCTCCTCGACCCGGAGCGGGATGGTCACGAGAGGGCCCGGATGAGGAGCGCCTGGAGGGAGGCGAGGTAGTCGAGGATGGCGTGGTCGCCTTCGTCGAGCCGTTCGTAGTCCGCCGCCACGTCGACCCGGAGGCGGGCCGCCAGCACGAGGCGGGCCTCCACCAGCACCCGGAGGAAGGCCTCGGCCTCGGCAGGCGACGCCGTCACACCGTCCTCGGCCCCGGCGACCAACTCGCCGAACGCCGAGCGGTCGGCCGACCGGGACTCGTCGAGCTCGGACCGCATGAGCCGCCAGTACTCGGCGTCGGACCCGGGGTCGTCGAGGTAGACGGGGACCGTGAGCCGGCCGGCCGCCGGGTCGCCCGGCTCGGCTCCGACCCCGCCGAGCATCGCCGGGATCTGGGAGAGGATGGCCACGTCGGCCCGATCGAGTCGGACCTCGATCCCCTGGCGGGTGCGGCGGAACGGGCCCATCATCGTTCGAGGGTCGCCCACAGACCGTGCCGGTGGAGGCGGTAGCAGTCGAGTTCGGACTGCTCGCGGGGCCCGTCGGCCACCACCGCCCGTCCCTCGTGGTGGACTTGCATGGTCAGCTCCATGGCCTTGTGCTCGGAGTATCCGAAGAGCTTGCGGAAGACGTACGCGACGTACTCGATGAGGTTGACCGGGTCGTCCCACACGATGACCTTCCACGTCTCGTCGAGGCCCTGCGACTCGTCGACGTCGGGCTCGATGGTCGGTGCCAGTTCGGCGCGTTCCACCCCGTCAGGCTAGGCGCCAACGACCCCCTCGACGGCCGGCGCCCCGGGCCGTAGCGTGCGAGACGGATGCACGACGATCCTCCCCACCCCGACGTCGAGGAGATCGCCGAGGCCCTGGAGCGCCGCCTCGGCGAGGTCCTGCGACTCGAGCAGGAGGCAGCCGCCGTGGAGGCTCGCAGGGTCACCACCATCCGCGATCGCCTGCTGGACGCCGAGGACGGGGCCGATCCGGTGGTCGTGTGGTTGCGCTCGGGCTCGTCGTGGCGGGGTGTGCCGCTCGTGGGACTCGATCACGTCGAGGTCTGCGGGGGACGGCGGGTGCTCGTGGCCCTCGACGAGATCGAGGCCGTCGAACTGGCATGAGGACGGCGGTGGCGACGATCGTGACCGCCGCCTTGTGGGAGCAGGAGCTCGTGGCGGCCGCCCGGCGGACCGGGAGGGTGCGGATCGTCGCCCGCTGCGCCGATCCGGTGGCGGCCGGCGCGGCGGCAGGGCGGGTCGGGGCGATCGTGGTCGGATCGGCCACCCCGTGGCTCTCGGCCGGGGCCGTCGACGGCTGGCGGCGGGCCGGTGCGCTGGTGGTGGGGGTGGTCGAGTCGGGAGACCGAGCGGCCCACGGCCGACTCCAGCGGCTCGGGTGCGACATCGTTGCGGAGGACGAACCCGAGATGCTGCTGGACTCGATCGCCCTCATCGGGTCGTCGTCCACCGGCCGCCCGGACCCCTGGCACGTGGTGACGGGCCCACGGGGTGCCCCCGGCCGGACCGAGGTGGCGCTCGGCCTGGCCCTGGCGCTCGAGCCGCCCGTGTTGCTCGTCGAGGCCGACCGGGCGGCTCCGTCGCTGGGGCTCCGCCTCGGCCTCCCACCCGAGCGCTCCCGCCCGCAAGCCCGCCGGTGGGGTCCGATCGGTGTCGTGACGGTATCGCCCGGCACCACCCTCGCCGAGCTCGACGAGATCGCCGCAGCCTGGGACGGTCGGGTGGTCGTCGACGCCGGACCCGAGCCCGGTCAGGCGAGGCGCCGGAGCCCCGCCCGGACCGTCGTGGTCGCGACCGCCACGCCGGTGGGGATGGTACGAGCGGCCGCCTTCCTGGCCGGGGTGGCCGACCTCCGTCCACGCCTGGTGCTCAACCGTTGCCGGCCCGGTGACGCGGCGGTGGTCGCGGCGGTGCTCGGGCCACCGGACGCCATCATCCCCGAGCTGGCGGCCGGGTGGGGTGCGCCCCCCGACACCCGACTGGTGGATGCGTTGCGAGAGTCGCCCATCGTCAGCGGGCCACCGAGCGGTAGCTACCGAGGAAGCGCAGATCGGCGAGGGTGGCCGGAGGGGGCTCGAACACGGCCGCCAGGCCGGCTCTCCCCGGGGGGTGGGTGAGGTCGACGAAGAACCGGTATTGCCAGGCACTCTCGGCGGGTCTCGACTCGATCCGGGTCAGGTTGGCCCCGCGCAGCCCGAGCTCGGTGAGCGCCAAGGCCAGGGCCCCAGGCTGGTGGAGGGTCGTGAACGCCACCGAGGTCTTGTCGGCGTCGGCGGCCACCGGCTGCTCGCCGGGGGCCACCACGACGAATCGGGTGGTGTTGTGATCACGATCGATCACGCCACGGGCGAGCACGGCGAGCCCGTGCCGTTCGGCCGCCCGCTCCGGACCGAGGGCGGCCTCGGTCGGGTCGGCGTGCTCGGCCACCATCCGGACTGCCCCGGCGGTGTCGTGGGATGGGAGGGACTCCCATCCGTGATGGGTGATGTAGGCCTCCGCCTGGGCGAGGGCCTCGGGATGGGAGTGGACCCGCCGGATCCCCTCGACCGTCGCCCCGGGGGCCGCCAGCAGGCAGTGGCGGACCTCCACCAGGTGCTCGGCGACGATGTGGACCTTCCCGGGGAGGAGGCGGTCGAGCACGGGGAGCACGCTGCCGGTCGTCGAGTTCTCGATAGGGAGCACGAGCCGGTCCACCTCGCCTGAGGCGATCGCCTCGAACGCCGCCACGAAGCTGGGGTACCCGGCCCGGTCGTGATCGGGAAAGAGCTCGGCCGAGGCCTGGTCGCTGTAGGAGAGCTCCTCTCCCTGGAATCCGATCCGCATGAGGACGGCGACGTTAGCCCGATAGGGTAGATTCTCCGGGTGGAGACGAGTCGGGTGGCGGTCCTGCTCGGAGGCTACGGCGAGGCCGAGCACGAGCACGAGCACGAGGAGTACAACGAGCGGGCGCTGCGCCTGCTGGTGTCGAAGTCGATTCGGTTCCCCGAGCCCATGATCCCGTGGATGGCCCGGTTGCTGGGCCGTCGGGTACGGCGGGAGTGGGAGCGTGAGGACCACTTCCACTCCCCCCACAACGAGATCTTCGAGCAGCAGCGGGCGGGCATCGAGCAAGCCCTCACCCGGCGCTTCGGTCCGGACGCCGTGTCGGTGTTCACGGCCCTGAACTTCACCGACGGCCTGCTCCCGGCCCAGGCGCTCGGGCGCATCCGCGAGGCCGGGTTCGACCGGCTGGCGATCTACCCGCTGGAGGTGCTCGACTCGGTGTTCACCTCGGGCCTCGTCCTGCAGCAGGTGAACGAGGCGCTCGGGGACGACGGGGGCTGGGTTGCCGAGGTCCGCTACCTCCCGGGCTTCGCCGACAGGCCCGAGTTTCACCGGCGGCTGGCCGAGCACATCCGGGACGGGGCGGCGGTCCTCCGGGACCGGTACGCCCCCACCCAGATCGCGGTGATGCTGCTGCTACATGGTTGCCCGCTCGAGTCGAAGGGTCACGAAGTCGGCATCCGGGAGTCCGAGGCCCTCTACCGGGCGGTCCGGGCCCTGCTCGTCGACCGGTACCCGCTGATCCACATCGGCTGGATGAACCATCCCACCCCCGCCAGGTGGACGAGCCCGGACATGGAGACGTCGGCGGAGAACCTGATCGAGCTGGGTGCGCGGGCCATCGTGTTCGCCCCCATCGGGTTCGTGACCGAGAACCACGAGACCGTCCTCGACGTGTCGTACGTGGAGCGGAGCCTGGCGGGTCGGGTCGAGACGGTCCGGCTGCCGAGCCTGAACGCCGACCCGGCGTTCCTCGAGATGGCCGCGGGCTGGATCGCGCCGTACGTGTCGGAGCTCCGCCACGGCCACGACTGCTGTGTGAGCGACCACGGGCGCGAGATCTGCTGCACGACGTGAAGGTCGTCACCCTGGAGGGGGCGGGCCCCGGCGCCGGGGGGAAGGCCCGCAACCTCAGGTGGCTGATCGAGCACCGCTATCGGGTACCCCCGGGAGTGGTGGTGACCGGGGCCGACCCCGGCGGTGCGGAATCTCTCGGCCGGGAGCTCTCCGGTCACCTCCGCCCCGGCGTCGAGTATGCGGTGCGCTCCTCGGCCGAGGTCGAGGACTCGGCTTCGTGGTCGTTCGCAGGTCAGTTCGACACACGGCTCGGCGTTGCCGGCCTCGACGAGGTGGTGCGGGCGGTCGGGGAGGTGGCCGCCTCCGCCCACGAACCCCGGCTCCGCCCGTACCTCGAACGAGCCGGCGTCTCCCCTGGCTCCGTGGAGATGGCCGTCATCGTCCAGGAGATGGTCGCCGCCGTGGCGGCGGGCGTGGCCTTCAGCCGGAACCCCCTCACCGGGCTGGGGGAGATCGTGATCGAGTCGGTGCCGGGCACGGGGGCGGCACTCGTCTCGGGCGAGGCCAGCCCGGAGCGGTGGGTGCGCCGGTGGGGGGACTGGATCGAGCGGCCGGAGGCACCGGCCGCGCCGGAGGGCACGATGGAGGAGCTGGCCGAGGTGGTCGACCGGATCGGCCGCCAGCGGAGGGAACCGGTCGATGTCGAATGGGCGTGGGACGGCCGCGAGCTTCACCTGCTCCAGGTGCGACCGTTGACGACCCGCAACCTGGCCGTGTACTCGAACCGGATCTCGAGGGAGTTTCTCCCGGGGATGATCAAGCCGCTCGTGTGGTCGATCAACGTGCCGGTGGTCAACGGCGCCTGGCTCGAGCTGTTCGAGTCGCTCGTTGGACCCCTCGAACTCCGGCCGGATGACCTCGCCCGCCAGTTCGCCTATCGCGCCTACTTCAACATGCAGGCGGTGGGCGACGTGTTCGAGGCCCTCGGCATGCCTCGTGACCTGCTCGAGGTGCTGATGGGGCTGCCCGGTGGGAGCGATCGGCCCGGCTTTCGTCCGGGTCCGCGTGTGGTGCGTCACCTCCCGCGGATGGCACGGACCGGATGGCGACTGCTCCGCTACGACCGGGAGCTCGACCGGGCCCTCCCCGAGCTCGAGCAGCGCTTCGCGGCCATCGAGGAGCGCGACCTCTCCGCTCTCTCCAACCGGGAGCTCGTCGGATGCATCCACGAGCTCGAGGACCTGACCCGCCAGGGCGCCTTCGCCAACATCGTCGCCCCGCTCCTCATGAACGCCTATGGCTCGCGCCTGCGGAGACGGCTCGAGAAGGACGGCATCGATGCCCATGGCGTGGATCCGGCTGCCGCCGACCCGGCCCTGGAACGGTACGACCCCAACCGGCACCTCGACCGGCTCGCCGCGGCGGTGCCGACGCTCGCCCAGCCGGACCGGGACCGGGTGGCGGCAGGCGACCTGTCGGTGCTCCCGGGCGGGGAGGAGTTCCTGGACCGCTTCGGTCACCTGTCCGACTCGGGCAACGACTTCTCGTCGGTCCCCTGGCGGGAGGAACCGGCCCGCCTCGGACCGGTGGTTCTCGGGCATCGCCCCGCCGCCGGACCGGGTGGGGGGGAGGCGGACGTGCCGAGGTCGCGCCGGCGGTTGGCCCGGCGCGCCGGGCGGTTTCGGGTCGAGCGAGAGCGGGTGTCGTACCTGTACACACGGGGATACGGGTCCTTCCGGCCGCTCGCTCTCGAGGCCGGCCGCCGTCTGGTTGGGATGGACCTGCTCGAGTCGGCCGAGGACGTGTTCCATCTGACCCGTTCCGAGCTCGAGGGCCTTCTCTCCGGCGACCCCATCGACGATCCCGGCGGCGTGGCCCGGGCCCGGCGGGAGGAGATGGCGGCGCTGGCCGCGGTCTCGATGCCCGAGGTGATCTACGGCGAAGATTTCGAGCCTGCGCCGCCGGCGGATCCCGACCACCGGCTGCGAGGGGTTCCCACGTCCCGGGGGATCCATCGGGCCGTCGCCCGGGTGGTCTCGGGTATCGGCGAGGTCGCCCGGCTCGCGCCGGGCGACGTGGTGGTCATCCCGTACTCCGACGTCGGATGGACGCCCATCCTGGCGAGGTCGGGTGCCATCGTGGCCGAGTCGGGGGGGATGCTGTCGCACTCGTCGATCGTGGCGCGGGAGCTCGGCATCCCCTGCGTTGTCTCGGTCGATGGGGCGATGAGGATCCCGGACGGGGCGGTGGTGAGGGTGGACGGGTACACCGGGGAGGTGCAGTGGGAGAACCCGGTCTGAGCCTCTTCCTGGCCGCCGCCACCGGCTATCTGATCGGGTCGATCTCCTTCGCCCATCTGGTCGGTCGCCGAATCGCACCCGGTGCCGACCTCGGCCGGTCGGCCGTCGTCCTGGACGACGGCTTCGTGATGGAGTACCGGGGCACGAGCGCGACGTCGGTCCGCCTCGGCGGGCACCGCCGCGCCGGGGCGGCCGTCGGGCTGCTCGACATCGCCAAGGGCGCGATCGCCGCGCTCCTCGCCGCCGGGTGGTGGCCCGACGTGCACGCGGCCGAGGTGGCCGGGGTGGCGGCGGTGGTGGGCCACGTCTACCCGATCTGGCATCGCTTCCGCGGCGGCCGGGGCGTGTCGCCCTTCCTGGGTGCCATGGCGGTCGTGGACTGGACGGCCCTGCCCGTCGTCTTCGGCGGCGGCTATGCCCTGGGTCTCGCCCTCGGTGACCTGTTCATGGCCTACGGGGGAGGCACCCTGCTGGCGATCCCCTGGTACCTGTGGCGCCACGGCTGGGGACCGGAGACGTGGTTCGCGCTCGCCGGGAACGCGGTGTTCGTCCTCTCGGCCCTCCCCGAGGCGCGAGCCTGGATCCGCTATCGGAGGAGCCATCCGCGACCCTGGCGGGACCGGGCCCGCCAGATCCTGCGGGGGTTCCCGGGCCCGGAGCGCTAGCCGCTCGCCACGATCGTGGAGACCTTGCGGGTCGTCACTCGGCGGAGCGCACGGCCTCGGAGGGAGGCACTCGCGCCGCCCGGATCGCCGGGTAGAGGCCGGCAATCGCGCCGATCAGCAGTGCCACGCCCACCGCCGCGATCGGGGCCTCGACCGGGAGGGCGACCGGGAGGTCCCGCAGCTCGGCGAACCCGACGGTGATCACGGCCCCGAGCAGCGCCCCGGCCAGGCCTCCGAAGCCGGCCAGGACGACCGCCTCGAGCAGGAACTGACGGAGGATGTGGCTCCGGGTGGCGCCCAGGGCCCGCCGGACCCCGATCTCCATGCGCCGCTCGAGGACCGACATCACCATGATGTTGGCGATCGCCACACCGCCGACGAGCAGTGCCACCGACCCGAGGCCGATGAGGAGCTGGGTGAGGGCGGCGTCGGCCGCCTCGCGGGCTGCCAGGGCATCGGAGGGCCGGGTGACGTCCACCCGGTCGGGGTTCTCGGGATTGACCGTCTGCGGGAGGACCCGGACGACGTCGTCCGAGGCTTGGGGGACGACCCGGAGGAACAGCGATGTGGGGGCCGGCTCCTGGCCGAGGATCCGGTCGGCGGCCGCCTCGCCGACGAGCACCGAGCGCTCGAGGTCCGGGAAGAGCACGAGGTCGTCGAGGATGCCCACGACCGTGAACCACCGGTCTCCGATGTACACCAGTCGCTCGTGGCGCAGGTCGGCCACCCCGAGCCGTGAGGCCGCCACGGACCCCAGCACCGCCACCGGGAGCCCTTCGTCGCCCGGGCCCAGGAAGCGTCCCTGGGAGACCCCGCCGCCGAGGACATCGAGCAGGTCGGGGGCGACGGCCACCACCCCCAGGCCCCCCGTCTCCAGCTCGGGGATGAGGTCGGTGCGCCGGACGGTGGCGTCGAGCTGCCGGATGATCGCGATCTGCTCCACCGGACCGATGCGGGCGGCCATCGACGGGGCGTCCTCGGGCAGCTCGGAGGGGCCACCCAGCACCCCCTGGCCCGGTGTGACCCGGAGCAGGTTGGTGCCCAGGCGGTCGAGGGTCGCCAGCAGGTCGGCGCGACCCGATGCCGAGATTCCGACGACGGCGACCACGGCGGCGATGCCGATGGCGATGCCGAGCGCGGTGAGCGCCGACCGGCCCGCCCGGGACCCGAGCCCGAGCACCGCCAGGCGGAAGGTGTCAGCCAGCCGGAGACGCGACCGCAGCGCGCTCACGCCACCACCCTCCCGTCGAGGAGGGAGACCCGCCGCGGGAAGCGGGCCGCCAGGTCACGGTCGTGGGTGATCACCACGATCGTGGACCCGCTCCGGTTGAGCTCGAGGAAGAGCTCGACGATCCCCTCGGAGGTGACCGAGTCGAGGTTGCCGGTGGGCTCGTCTGCGAACAAAACCGCCGGGTCCCCGACGAGAGCGCGGGCGATGGCGACGCGCTGCCGCTCGCCCCCGGACAGCCGGGCCGGGATGTGGTCGACCCGATGGCCGAGGCCCACCCGCTCGAGGGCGGCGAGGGCACGGTTCCGCCGCTCGGCGGCGGGGACCCCTCGGTACAGGAGCCCCTGGGCGACGTTGTCGACGGCCGAGACCCCGTTGATGAGGAAGAACTCCTGGAACACGAAGCCGAGCCGGTGGGCGCGGACCGCCGACACCCGGCGGTCCGGCAGGCGGGAGACAGGCTCGCCCCCGACGTAGACCTCCCCGTTCGTGGGTCGGTCGAGCAGGCCCATGATGTGGAGGAGGGTGCTCTTGCCAGACCCGGAGGGGCCCACCACCGCCAGGAGCTCGCCGGGATCGACGGCGAGATCGATGCCGCGCACGGCCTCGACCGGGGGAGGGCCCGGGTAGGTCTTGGCGACGCCCTCGAGCCGGAGGACCGGCATCACGCCGGTACCACCACCTCGTCCCCCTCGGCGAGTGCGCCGGCCACCTCGACGAGGCCTCCGGCGAAGTCGCCGGTCTCCACGCCCACGAGCTCGGTGCTCCCATCCGCCCGTACGACCTCGACCGCGTAGCCGCCGTCGGACAGGGCGACGAGCGCCCGCACCGGCACGGCCAGCACCCCGGCTGCCCGATCGCTCTCGACCTCGACGTCGACCGGCGCAGCCTCGAGGTCGATCCCGGTCGCGCCGAGCGCGACCCGGACCTCGATGACCTCCGGAGCCCCGGGTTCCGGGCCGGAGGGACGCACCACCCGGCCGATCGAGGCCACCCGACCAGGGACCTCCCGGCCGTCGGGCAGGGTGATGACGACCGGGTCGCCGAGCCCGACGAGATCGAGATCGGCGGGATCGAGGTCGATCACGACCTCCTGGTCGAACGACGACACCTCGAGGAGCGGGGTCCCGGGTGCCACCGACCGGCCCACGTCGACCAGCCCCGACCCGGTGCGGACGGCCCCGGGGAGGAATACCACCCGCCCGAGCTCGAGAAACTCGCCCTCGGTCAGGCCGAGATCCTCGCGCCACGCCTCTACGGCGTCCCGAGTGGCGGTGCCGTACTCGTCGTCGGGCTCGGCGTCGAGATAACCGAGGGCCACGAGGTTTTCCTCCAGCTGGAGGACGTCGGGGCCGTCGTCCATGTCGGGCTGGAAGGGTCGCCAGGCCGGGCGTTCGCCGTAGAGCAGGACGACAGGCGCACCGTCGATCTCGCAGATCTCCGAGCCACGCTCGAGCCGGGAGGCCTCGTCGGGAAGCCCGGTGAGGGTGCCGCCGAGGGCGGTGGCCACGGTGCGGGGGTCGGAGAAGCGGAGGCTGCCGCGCAGCTGCTTGGTCTG
Organism: Acidimicrobiia bacterium; assembly: GCA_046484325.1. Lineage (GTDB taxonomy): Bacteria > Actinomycetota > Acidimicrobiia > Spongiisociales > ZC4RG35 > JAWOJB01. The sequence continues at coordinate 77,194 of JAWOJB010000024.1, forward strand.
CACCAGATCGGTCCGGACCACGAGGGCGGTGGCCGTGGTGATGGTGGTGTCGGGCTCGGTGGGTTCCACCGACGAGCGCCCGAGCGACCAGGCCACCACCGCCGCCCCCGCCACGACGGCGAGGATGGTGAGCACCGTCAGCGCCCGGCGCACGTCAATCCCCGAATGCCCGGAAGCTGAGGTTCGCCTGGCAAACCTGGAGGGCGGGCTCGAAGGCGGGGTCGTCGAGCGGCAACTCGGCGAGGGGGAAGGGGCTGCCCACCCCGGTGAAGCCGGGGGTCGGATCCGGGAATCTGCTCACGCCCTCGTCGCGCATGCACGCGGCGAACGCCTGGAGCTGATCCTGGATGACCGCCTGGAGCTCGGGGTCGGCCGAGAGGTCGAGCGCCCCGGCCTCGGTGAGGATCGGGGAGCACACCGCGAGGGCGTCCTGGAACTCGGGCGAGGCCGGGTCGAGCTCGCCGGTCAGGTCGCCCAGCAGCGGGCGGCCGTCGGGCCCGATGGCGATGTCGGGGATCTCGATGCCCTGCTCCCGCATACACGCGGTGAAGCGCAGTGCCGTCTCCTCGAGCGAGGCGGGCACGGTGGTGGTGGTCTCGACGACGGTGGTCGAGGTGGTCGAGGCGAGGTCGTCGGAGCCGGGGATGCCGGTCTCGGGCTCGGACCCACCGGAGCAGGCCGACAGCACGAGGGCGAGCACCACGGATCCGGCGAGCAGAGGGGTTCGCATGGGGCCGAGGCTACCGGTACCCGGGTAAATGCCCGTTCAAGAGCCTGTGGCGTCCTCCGGGAAGCCGTCGCGGAGCATCATGGCGACGTCCCGGACCACCACGTCGTCGCGGCCGAGCTCCTTGACCCCGTCGTCGATCATCACGTAGCAGTAGGGGCACGAGACGGCGATCTCGTCGGCGCCGGTGGCCAGTGCCTCCTGGGCCCGCTCGATGTTCACCTTCTTTCCGGTGTGCTCCTCCATCCAGAACCGGGACCCGCCGGCCCCGCAGCAGAGGCCGCGGGTGCCGTGCCGGGGCATCTCGACCATCTCGACGTTGCCCGTGGCCGCGACCACCTCTCGCGGCGCCAGGTAGATGTCGTTGTGGCGGCCCAGGTAGCACGGGTCGTGGTAGGTGACCGTGCGACGTGGCGACGACCCGTTCGAGGCGGACCGTAGGCGGTCCTGGCGCAGCAGCTCGGCGAGCAGCTCGGTGTGGTGGACGACCTCGTAGTCGCCGCCCATCTGCGGGTACTCGTTGGCCAGGGTGTTGAAGCAGTGGGGACACTGGGTGATGACCTTCTTCACGCCCAGCTCATCGAAGGTCGCGATGTTCTGGAGGGCGAGCTGCTGCCAGACGTACTCGTTGCCGGCCCGCCGGGCCGGGTCGCCGTTGCAGCTCTCCCGGGGCCCCAGGATGGCGAAGTCGATGCCGGCCTCGTGGAGGAGCTTGGCGAGGGCGATCGTCACCGCCTGGTTGCGGTCGTCGAAGCTCCCGGCGCAGCCCACGTACCAGAGGTACTCGGCCGAGTCGACGCCGGGGTCGCCGAGGATCCTCACCTCGAAGTCGAGCTTCTTCGTCCAGTCGGCCCGGCTCTGCTGTGAGAGGCCCCACGGGTTGCCCTGGTTCTCCATGGCGACGAAGGCCTTGCCGAGCTCGGGCGGGAAGTCCGACTCCATCAGGGTCAGGTACCTCCGCATGTCGAGGATCTTGTCGAGGATCTCGATGTTCACCGGGCAGATGTCGTCGCAGGCCTTGCACGAGGTGCACGACCAGACCTCCTCGGACTGGATCCGCTCGAAGAGGCGGTCCGACTCGATGACGATGCCCTCGGCCAGCGACACCTGGGCCGACACGGCGGGGACGCCGCTGGCGGCCATCACCTCGCCGGTCTTCAGCACGATCTCGCGGGGGTCGAGCGGCTTGCCGGTGAGGTTGGCCGGGCACACCGAGGTGCAGCGGCCACAGATTGTGCAGGCGTCGGTGTCGAACAGCTGCTTCCAGGTGAGGTCGGAGATCACCGAGGCCCCGATGGTCTCGATGTCCTCGACCTCCATCAGGTTGGGCATCTCGCGCATGGCCCCCTTGGGGCGCTCGTTCGGCGAGAGGAACATGTTGGCGGGCGAGGTGAACATGTGCCTGAGCTTGGTGGTGGGAAGCATGACGAGGAACGCCAGGAAGGCGCCGGCATGGACGACCCAGGACACCTGGTGGACCGTCGACGCCGCCGCGTCCGGGACCAGGAACGACATCGGATAGCCGACGAACGACCAGACCTCGAAGTCCGGACGCCCCATCCACGCGATGCGGGCGGCCTCGGTGGTGAAACCCGTCACGCCGACCAAGGCGAGCATTCCGAGGATCCAGGCATCCTCGGGCTTCGTCTTGGATCGCAGCCGCCACGGACGCTGGAGATACCGGCGGGCGAACGCCCAGCCGAGGCCGGCCAGGAACACCAGCCCGGCGAGATCGAGGACGAGCGAGTACCCGAGGTAGACGTTCCCTTGCAGGAACTTGAGCGAGGTGGGGGCGAGGTTGTCGATCTCGAGCGTCACCGTGCCGATGAAGAGCACGATGAACCCGTAGTAGACCATGGCGTGCATCAGCCCGGCCTGGCGATCGCGCATCAAGGTCTTCATGCGCAGGCCGCGGTCGAGCTGTCGGAGCCGCTCGCCCCAGCTCCCCGTGCGGCGATCGGAGCCGCCGCGCTGCCAGTTCCTGGCACGCAGGGCGAAGAGGTAGAAGGCGACGGCGAGGAAGGCTGCGCTGGCGACGTAGAACGCGGCCTTGATCGGCTCGGTGATGTTGCCGAAGACTTCGCGACCGATCTCGGGGACGAAGGGGCCCGACAGCCCCCCCAGCCACCAGAGGGCCAGCGTCCCTCCGGCCGACAGCACCGCCAGAACCATGAGGACCTGCGATGCGGTGATGCGACGCCGAGGGGAGGGGGACGAGTCGGTCCCGGTCGAGTGCTCGGTGGTGGTCGCCATGGTGGGGGTCAGGCTAGATCCTCCCACCATGGCGACGGAATCTCACTCAGGCGGATGACGCTCCGCCCGCCGACCTCACATAGAGCAGCACGCCGACCGCCGCCAGCGCGACCTGGATGGCCAGCTTTGTCCAGTCGATGCCCGCCGTGTCGCCCACGCCGAGCGCCTGGGCGATGAACCCACCGACGAGGGCGGCAGCCGCACCGATGAGGATCGTGATGCCCAGCGACACGTTCTGCTTTCCTGGGACCACCAGGCGCCCCAGCGGGCCGATGATGACCCCGACGATCAGCGCGCCGATGATCGTTACGACGACGGCTCCCATGTCTGTCTCCTTCTCGAGATCGGTGACACCTATCCGAGGACTCGGGTCGCGTGGGGCTCGATCAGCCCTCCTGGGGCAGCTCCAGCCCGCCCGAGCCGGCCTCGCCGGTCAGCCCCAGCTCTCGCTTGAGCTCCTCGAGCTTGGCGTCGGCCTGGGCGAGGGAGATGGCCTCGCGAAGCTCCGCCTCGGCCCCTTCCGGCGTGGCCTCGCGCAACTCGGAGCGGGCCTTGGCCTGGGCCAGGCGACCCTGGATCTTCTCCTCGACCTTCTCGAGCGAAGGCGCCTCCAGCTCCATCGAGGTCGAGATCGACTCGACGGCCGAGTTCACCGCCTCTTGCATCTTGGCCTGCTGCAGCTGGCCGAGGAGTTGCATGCGCCTGGCTGCGAGCTCCTGCAGCCGCATGGCGTTCTGCTGTACGGCGCCCTTGGCGGCCTCGGCCTGCTCGGCGGCCATCTCGTACTGCTCTCTCAGGCCGTCGAGGTTCGACTCCGACGCCTGAAGCTTGAGGGCCAGGCTCTGGGCGGCCTGGTTCCACCTCTCGACACCGGCCATGTCGCCGGCGTTCCTCGCCTGCTCGGCGCGCAGGAGGGCCTGCTTGGCCGTCTCCCGGCCTTCCCCCACCTCGCCGGCCGTCTTCTCGATCCGCGCTTCGATCTGGGTGCGGTGGGCGATCACCTTGGCGGCCTGGTTACGGAGGTCCTGATCGCGCTTCTTCGCCTCGTTGATCGCCACCTCGATCTCCACCTCGGGGTCCATCGCTCCCTCGGCGGCACCCCGGAACAGCTGCTGCAGATAGGCCCAGATCCGCTTGAACATGGCGATGCGCTCCCTCGAAGACGGCAGGGGGAGCTTAGGAGCTGACTCAGGCGCCGCGGTCGTCGATGGCAGCCTGGTCGTACGGCTCGAGCATGATGCACTCGCCCGGACACTCCTCGGCTGCCTCGATCACCACGTCGATCTGCGAGTCGGGAACCCTGGCGACGCCTCGCGAGCCCTCGCTCCCGTGGCCTGTGCCCGATCCGCCGTCGAACACGATGGTCTCGCCGAAGTGGGTGGCATCCTCCCGCACCACCCACAGGCCGTCGTCACGCGGCTCGAAGACGTCGGGTGCGATCTCCGAGCAGATGCCATCGCCGGTGCACAGGTCCTGGTCGATCCACACCTGAAGCTTGGTCGTGGTCACGATGCCGTCCCCGCGTCCCGCTCGAGCAGCCCGAGGGCGAGACGGAAGTGGGCGAGGCCCTCCGACTGGCGGATGGCGCGAGGGCTGCGCCGGAAGCGGGTGGCGATCTGCTCGTGCGTCTCACCTCGAGAGCGCAGGAGGAGGACGCGACGCTGGCGCGCGCTCGTTGCTCGCAGTGGTGGCGGCCCCGAGCGCGGGATCTGCGTCCACGTGATGATGCGCACGACGTGGGCAGGGCTGCGTCGGATCTTCGCCCCGATCTGGGCCGGCTCGAGGCCGAGGGTCGTCATGGCGAGCACCCTGCGCTCGATCGGTCGGAGATGGCTGGTCACGGGTTCCCCTTTCTCCGGTCCTCGTCAAACCTAGCGGGTATTCGCCTTCGTGCACCAGGGTGTGGTGCCGCCGGCACAGCAGAATCAGGTTATCGAGGTCGGTCCGACCGCCGTCGGCCCAATGGACGAGATGGTGAACGTCGCACCACCGGGCAGGCCGGTCGCAGGCCGGGTACCGGCAGTGCCGGTCCCGGGCGACCACCGCCTTCCGCTGGGCGGGGGTGACGGTGCGCGAGGCCCGGCCCACGTCGAGGGGCTGGCAGCGTCCCCTGGTGATCACCCGGGTGACCCTGGCATCGCAGGCGAGGCGGCGGGCGGTTTCGGCGGGGATCGACCCGGTGTGATCGACCTCGCAGACGTATCCCGCGCGACGCTCCAGCGTCTCGATGTCCACCAGCACGGTGAGGTGGGGCGGCTCGCCGCCCGACGTCGTCTCGCCCCGATCGAGGAAGCTCCGACAGACGCCGACCATCGCCTCCGCCCGTCGGCTCCCCGCGGTGGGCCGGTGCTCGCCCGCTGCATGTGCAGCGGGCGGCTGCATCGCCGCCTCCAGGGCGGTGATCACGGGTCTCCCCCGACTCCGGATCGAGCAGGCCGTCGATGCGCACCATGCCCTCCCAGGTGCGGGCCACGTGGACGTAGGACCTCTCGGTCATCTCGAGCAGCGCATCGGGGCCGTCGAGGTTGTGCCGCCAGTACTCGATCGCCCGCTGTAGGTCGCGCACCGTGAGCCGGCCGGCCACCTCGAGGAGGGTGTCCTCGTGCTCCCGAAAGATCTCCGGATGGGCGCCGGCCGCCCTCGCGAGGAGACGGACCTTGGAATAGGAGAGGTCGCCGGTTTCGAAGGCGGCGGCGGTCCCGGGCATACCCTCGAGCGAGCGGGCCACGGCGACCCTCTCGCGGGCGGTGGAGTTCGCCATGTCGCACGTGAGCGCCAGGAAGCGGCTGGTCGAGAGGATGCCGTCCCGTACGAACGTCTGCCGCCGGTCGGCCTCGGCGGTGAGCCTCAGGAATCGGGCCTGGAGGACGTCGAGGGCCCGGCCCAGCTCGGTCAGCTCCTCCTCGATCTCGTGGTCGGCGTAGTCCGAGACATCGGAGGCGATCAGGCCATCGATGACGGAGCGGAGAGCGCTCACGATCGGCGTCCCGTCCGAAGCCGGAGGTGAAGTCGTTGCTCGACCATATCCGACACCATATCGAACACTTGTTCGACAATCAAGGGGTGTGAACGAGACTCTGCGATTGTTTGAGGCCCAGAATCACCCGAGCAGGTCGGCGGTCACCCTCGCCACGTGCCCCTTGGCCCTCACGTTGCGGTAGGTCCGTTCCAGCCGGCCGTCGCCGTCGACGACGAAGGTCGACCGGATCAACCCCTCGTACTCGCGGCCGTACTGCTTCTTCGTCCCCCAGGCCCCGAAGGCCCCGGCAACCGCGTGATCGGGGTCGGAGAGGAGCGGGAAGGGAAGGCGGTCGCGCTCGCGGAAGCGGGCGTTCCGCTCGGGAGGGTCGGGGCTGATCCCCACGATCCGGTATCCGGCCTCGAGCAGGCCGGCGTGGGCGTCGCGGAAGTCGCATGCCTCGGTGGTGCATCCCGGCGTCATCGCCGCCGGATAGAAGAAGATCAGGATCTTCTCGCCACGGAGGTCCGACAGCGAGAGGGTCCGTCCGTCGTCGGTGGTCAGGGTGAAGTCGGGTACCGGATCGCCGATGTCCATCGTCATCTCCGTGAGGTGATCGCCCGCAGGAAGAATGCCAGATTGGCGGGGCGCTCGGCGATCCGGCGGCTGAGGTAGGGATACCACTGCGCGCCGAAGGGCAGGTAGATGCGGACTTCGGCACCATCGGCGGCCAGCGATCGCTGGAGCTCGGGCCGGACGCCGTACAGCATCTGGAACTCCCAGCCCCCGGTCCGGCCCGGGGCCAGCTCCCGGGCGAGGGCGATCAGGCGGTCGTCGTGAGTGGCGACGGCCGGGCGGGTCGCATCGACCGACATGAGACGCTCGAGCAGGAGGGCGAAGGCGGCGTCCACCTCGGCCCGGCCCTGGAAGGCGATCGAGGCGGGCTCGACGTAGGCGCCCTTGCACAGGCGGATGTGCCCGCCGAGCGGGGCCAGCCGCTCGAGATCCTCGGGGGTCCGGTGCAGGTAGGCCTGCAGGGCGATGCCGAGGTTGCCGGTCTCGGCCTGACCGTCGGCGTAGAGGTCCACGGTGTCCTGGGTGTAGCGGGCGTCCTCCATGTCCACGGTGACGGTGGTGCGGTGCTCGGCCGCCGCCCGCCCGAGCCTGGCCAGCGACTCGGCGGCGAGACCCCGGTCGAAGGCGAGGCCGAGCTGGGTGAGCTTGACCGACACGTTGGCGTCGAGTCCCAGCTGCGAGATCCGCTCGATGGAGGCCAGGTAGCGGTCGGCGGCGACCAGGGCCGTGCTGCGGTCGTCGACCTCCTCGCCGAGCAGGTCGAGTGAGACCGCCAGCCCACCCCCATTGAGCACCCGGGCGGCGGCGGTCGCGTCATCGAGGGTGTCGCCCGCCACGAAGCGGTGGGCGAGGGCCCGTCCCGGCCGGGTCCCGGTCACACCTCGCTCGACGATCGGGGCACGGGCGGCTGCGAGCACCGCCCGGGTGAAGCGGCTCATTCGCCCAGCGCCGCCTCGCCGAGTTCTCGCGAACGGGCGGCGGCGGCCCGGACCGCGTCCTCCACCAGCGCCCGGAAGCCGCGCCCCTCGAGGACGTGGACGGCGGCGGCAGTGGTCCCGCCGGGCGAGGTCACCTGGGCCCGGAGGCTGGTGGGGCTCTCCCCGGTCTCGACCAGCAGGGCACCGGCCCCCCGGATCGTCTGGTGGACGAACGACTCGGCCACGTCGCGGGGCAGCCCTTCCCGGAGGGCGGCCTCGACCAGGGCCTCGGCGAGCAGGAACACATAGGCGGGACCGGTGCCGGAGACGGCGGTGACGGCGTCGAGCAGGGACTCCTCCATGAGCTGGACCGTGCCCACTGCCTCCATCACCGCCCGAGCGGTGGCCAGGTGGGCTTCCCCGGCCGAAGCCCCGGCGGCCATACCGGTCACCCCCTCCCGGACCAGGGCCGGGGTGTTCGGCATCGTCCGGACGACCGGGATGCCCGGGAGGGCCGACTCGAAGACCGAGATGGTCACCCCTGCGGCCAGCGAGACGACCACCTGGTCGGGACCCAACGCCCCGGCGATCTGGTCCAGCAGGTGGGGCACGTCGCGAGGCTTGACCGCGATGACGACCACCTCCCGGCCTCGTGCCGCCTCGACCGGGTCGAGCAGACAGCGGCATCCGGTGGCGGCCTCGACCCGGTGAACCGTCTGCTCGCGACGGGCGGCGGTGGTCACGTCGTCGGGCGTCCAGCCTGCGGCGAGGAGGCCCTCGACGAGCGCCGTTCCCATGGCTCCGACGCCCAGCACGGCCACGGTCGGCTTCACGGCGCCGAGTATATGGGGCGGCCGGCCATCACCCGCGGGCGGATCATGTCGATCACCGTGGCCACCGCCCCCGGCTTGAAGCCCTCGGGGATGATGAGGTCGGCATAGCGCTTCGAGGGCTCGACGAACTCGAGGTGCATCGGCCGGACCGTCGCCAGGTACTGGCGGATGACCGACTCCGGGCTCCGGCCACGCTCGGCGATGTCCCGCTCGAGTCTCCGGGCCAGGCGCAGGTCGGGGTCGGCGTCCACGAAGATCCGGAGGTCGAACATCGACCGGAGGGCCCGGTCGGCGAGCACGAGGATCCCCTCGACGACGACCACCGCCGCCGGCTCGACCCTCACGACGTCGGGAGACCGGAGGTGGGTGGAGAAGTCGTACACCGGGCGCTCGACCGTGCGCCCCTCCCGCAGCAGCTCGAGATGCCGCACGAGCAGGTCGGTCTCCAGCGCTTCGGGATGGTCGTAGTTGAGCACGGTGCGCTCCTCATAGCCGAGGTCGCGCCGGTCGCGGTAGTAGGCGTCGTGCTGGATCCAGGCCACACCCTCGATCGAGGCCACCAGTGCCGCCGCCACGGTGGTCTTGCCCGAGCCGGAGCCGCCGGCGATGCCGATGATGAGGGGGTGGCGCGCCGCCCAGCCGGCTGCGTCGAGCTCGGGTGGGGGCGGCAGCATGACGCTACGGTACTTGCGGCATCCGGCCCGGCGCCCGCCCGAGGGAGAAGGCATGACCCGACTGCACCACGTCATCACCGTTCCCCGGCCGATCGGCGAGGTGTTCGCCTTCGTCGCCGACTTCTCGAACCTGCCCGAGTGGGACCCCGGCATCAGCCGATCGTCGATGGTGGGGCCGGGCCCGGTGGGCACCGGCAGCGAATTCGAGGTCGTCTCGTCCTTTGCCGGGAGGGAGGTCGTGATGCGGTACGAGGTCGTGACCTTCGACGTCCCTCACCGGGTGGTGCTCGAGGGAAGCGGGTCGACCATCCGAGCCGTCGACGACATCGAGTTCGTGGAGGTCGCCGGCGGGACCGAGATCGACTACACGGCCGACCTCACCCTGCGCGGTCCGCTCCGGTTCGTGCAGCCTCTGTTCCGGCCTGCCTTCACCCGTGTGGGCCGGAAGGCGATCGCCGGTCTCCAGACCCGCTTCGGCGAGATCTGAGGGGCGCTCAGCCCTTCGCCTTCACGCAGAGCACGGGGCAGGTGGCGTCGTGGAGGATCTCGAGCGCATTGCTGCCCAGCAGGATCTTGCCGGTGGCGCTGCGCTTGCGGATGCCGATCACGATGAGCCCGGCGTCGTACTCCTGGGCGGCCTGCACCAGGTCCTCCGCCGGGGTCTGCCCGCGGACGTACTCGTGGACGCTGTGCTCGATCCCGCGCCCCGTGAGGTCGGCGTGGATGCGCTCCATGGCCTCGGCCGAGGCGATGTACTCCCCGCCCTTGTCGCGGCTGCCGCCGAACATCGAGTGGACGACGACGACCTTGGCGCCCCGGAGCTCGGCCTCGGAGGCGGCGGCCTCGATGGCCGCATCTCCTTCGGGGGTGTTCACGTAGCCGACGACGATGGTCACTGCATCCTCCTCCGAGACGATCGCGATCGATCCTAGATGGCGGGGAGCGCCCGGCCGTGAGCGAGGGACCTCCGGCCCTAACGACTCCGTCGCCGTCCCGGCGACGATTCGGTCGCACCTGGGAAAGGAACGCGCGACATGCGCTTGACCGTCGATGGAAACGAGGCCGCGGCGCGGATCGCCTACGCCCTGAGCGAGGTCATCTCGATCTATCCGATCACGCCGTCCTCGCCGATGGGCGAGCTGGCCGACAGCTGGGCTCTGCGGGGCGACCCGAACCTGTGGGGAGTGGTGCCCGACGTCGTCGAGATGCAGAGCGAGGGTGGGGCGGCAGGGGCGGTGCACGGCTCGCTCCAGGCAGGGGCGCTCACCACCACCTTCACCGCCAGCCAGGGACTGCTCCTGATGCTGCCCAACATGTTCAAGATCGCCGGCGAACTGTCCCCGACGGTGTTCCACATCGCCGCACGGTCCATCGCCACCCATGCGCTCTCGATCTTCGGTGATCACTCGGACGTGATGGCGGCCCGCCAGACCGGGTTCGCGATGCTGGCATCGGCGTCGGTCCAGGAGGCCCAGGACCTGGCGCTCGTCGCCCACTCGGCCGCCCTCAGGAGCCGGGTGCCGTTCCTCCACTTCTTCGACGGTTTCCGCACCTCGCACGAGGTCGCCACGATCGTCGGGCTGGGCGAGGACGTCATTCGGGGGATGATCGACGAGGACCTCATCGCCGAGCACCGGCTGCGGGCACTCAACCCGTCCCGCCCGGCGATCAGGGGCACGGCCCAGAACCCGGACGTGTTCTTCCAGGCCAGAGAGGCCTGCAACCCCTACTACGAGGCCGCCCCCGGCATCGTGCAGGGCGAGATGGACCGGCTGGCGTCGCTGACCGGGCGGCACTACCGGCTCTTCGACTACGTGGGTGCCCCCGACGCCGAGCGGGTCGTCGTGATCATGGGATCGGGGACCGGTGCGGTCCGCGAGGCGGTCGAGCACCTGGTGGGCCGGGGAGAGAAGGTGGGAGCGGTGATCGTCCGCCTCTACCGGCCCTTCGACACCGGGGCCTTTCTCGCCGCCCTGCCCGACACCGTGACCTCGGTGGCGGTCCTCGACCGCACGAAGGAGCCGGGCGCCACCGGCGAGCCCCTCTACCTCGACGTGGTGACCACCCTCGTGGGAGCGGTGGCCTCGGGACGGCCGATGCCCCGCGTGATCGGGGGCCGGTACGGGCTCTCCTCGAAGGAGTTCAACCCATCGATGGTCATGGCGGTCCTCGCCGAGCTCGAGCGGGACCGGCCCCAGCACCCGTTCACCGTCGGGATCGTCGACGACGTCACCCACCTCAGCCTCTCCTACGACCCCGAGTCGTGGCGTGAGCCCGAGGACGTGGTCCAGGCCGTGTTCTACGGCCTCGGGGCCGACGGCACCGTCAGCGCCAACAAGGCGTCGGTGAAGATCATCGGCGACCACACCGACCGCCATGCCCAGGGCTACTTCGTCTACGACTCGAAGAAGTCGGGCTCCCAGACCGTGTCCCACCTGCGCTTCGGCCCCCGGCCGATCGAGTCCACCTATCTGGTGCGAGAGGCGGGGTTCGTGGCCTGCCACCAGTTCGGGTTCCTCCCGTCGGTTGACGTGCTCGCCTCGGCCGCCCCCGGCGGCACCTTCCTCCTCAACAGCCCCTACGGCCCCGACGAGGTCTGGGACCACCTCCCCGCCAGGGTCCGCCGCCAGATCCAGGACAAGAAGCTCGGCTTCTGGGTGGTGGACGCATCTGCCATCGCCCGGGAGGCCGGCCTGGGTGGGCGGATCAACACCGTGCTCCAGACCTGCTTCTTCGCCCTCGCTCGTGTCCTGCCGAAGGAGGAGGCGATCGTCGCCATCAAGGACACGGTGCAGAAGGCCTACGGCAAGCGGGGAGAGGTCGTCGTGCGCCGCAACCTCGACGCCATCGACCGCTCGCTTGACGGTCTCCGGCAGGTGGAGGTGCCGGCCGAGCCCGTGGAGGTCCCGGCAGGACTGGATCAGGTGACGACCGGCTCCGGGCTGGAGGATGCGCCCGACTTCGTGCGACGGGTGACGGCCATGATGATGGCCGGTCGGGGCGACCTGCTGCCGGTGTCGGCACTGCCCGTCGACGGCACGTTCCCGACTGGCACGACCCGGTGGGAGAAGCGATCGATCGCCGAGGAGATCCCGATCTGGGACCCCGGCATCTGCATCGACTGCGCCCGCTGCGCCCTGGTGTGCCCCCACGCCGCCATCCGGGTCAAGGTGTACGAACCGGCGTTCACCGGGGGCGCGCCGGACGGGTTCCTGTGGAAGGAGGCCACCGGCCGCGATTTCGAGGGCAAGGTGCTCACCATCCAGGTGGCTCCCGACGACTGCACCGGATGCGGGGTGTGCGTGGACGTCTGCCCGGCGAAGTCGAAGGAGGAGGTCAAGCACAAGGCGATCAACATGGCGCCGAAGGCCGAGCACCTCGAGCGCGAGCGCGCCAACCTCGACTTCTTCCTCGAGCTGCCGGACCCACGACGGTCGGAGGTGAAGCCGGATACGGTGAAGGGCTCCCAGCTGCTCCAACCGCTCTTCGAGTTCTCCGGGGCCTGCGCAGGGTGCGGGGAGACACCGTACGTCAAGCTGATCTCCCAGCTCGTCGGCGATCGGCTGGTCGTGGCCAACGCCACCGGCTGCTCGTCGATCTATGGGGGCAACCTCCCCACGACCCCGTGGACGACCGACGCCGACGGCCGCGGGCCCGCCTGGTCCAACTCGCTCTTCGAGGACAACGCCGAATTCGGGCTCGGCATGCGGCTGGCGATCGACGCGCTCGAGCAGGACGCCCGGCTGCTGGTGACGGCCCTGGCCCCCGAACTCGGCGATCTGGCCGAGGCGATCCTCGGGGCCGATCAGTCGACCAACGAGGGTATCGAGGTGCAGCGTGAGCGTATCGCCGAGCTGCGGCAGCGCCTGACCTCGATGGAGGGAACCCTCCCGCGTCGCCTGGAGTCGGTGGCCGACCACCTCGCCCACACGAGCGTGTGGATCGTGGGAGGCGACGGCTGGGCCTACGACATCGGCTTCGGCGGGCTCGACCACGTCATGTCGACCGGCCGTAACGTCAACATCCTCGTGCTCGACACCGAGGTGTACTCGAACACGGGAGGGCAGGCGTCGAAGTCGACGCCCCGGGCGGCGATCGCCAAGTTCGCCGCCGGCGGCAAGACCACCGGCAAGAAGGACCTCGGTCAGATCGCCATGTCCTACGGCAACGTCTACGTGGCCCAGGTGGCGATGGGGGCGAACATGACCCAGACGGTCAGGGCGTTCGCCGAGGCCGAGGCCTACCCGGGAGTGTCCCTCATCATCGCCTACAGCCCGTGCATCGCCCACGGCATCGAGATGTCCACCCAGATGAGCCACCAGAAGGAGGCGGCCGACTCCGGCTACTGGCCGCTCTACCGGTACGACCCGGCCAGGGAGGAGGCGGGCGAGCCCGGGCTCCGCCTGGACAGCCGTACCCCGACCATCCCGTTCAAGGAGTTCGCCGCCAAGGAGGCGCGGTTTGCCATGCTGGCGAAGGTCAACCCGTCCCACGCCGCCGAGCTCATGGCCCGCGCCCAGCAGGACATCGACGATCGCTGGCATCTCTACGAGCAGATGGTCACCATCCACCGCACCGCCGAGTACGCCGAGGTGAGCGAATGACCGTCGATCTCTCCACCACCTACCTGGGCATGCGGCTGGCCCACCCGGTCGTGCCCTCGGCATCGCCCATCACCGGCAACCCCGACAGCCTTCGCCGGCTGGAGGAGGCGGGTGCCCCGGCGGTGGTCCTGCCATCGCTGTTCGAGGAACAGGTCGAGCACGAGGCCATGGCTTTCCACCTCGGCATGGAGTTCGGGGCCGGGGCCTACGCCGAGGCCATCGGCGGGTACCTCCCCGAGATGGACGACTACAACGCCGGGCCCGACGACTACCTGGGCCTCGTCCGCTTCGCCAAGCGCGAGCTGTCGATCCCGGTCATCGCCAGCCTCAACGGGGACTCGCCCGGCGGTTGGACCCGATACGCCCGGATCCTGGCCGACGAGGGCATCGACGCCCTCGAGCTCAACGTCTACCTGATCGCCGCCGACCCGGAAGCGACGGGGGAGGAGGTCGAGGGGCGGTATCTGGATCTGGTCTCGGCCATCAAGGGCGAGATCGACGTCCCGCTGGCGGTGAAGGTCGGGCCGTACTTCTCGTCGATGGCGAACATGGCCAGGCGGCTGGTCGACGCCGGGGCGGACGGGCTCGTCCTCTTCAACCGTTTCTATCAGCCCGACGTCGACCTGGACACCCTCGAAGTGACCCCCGGCCTCGAGCTCTCGTCGCCGTCGGAGCTGCGCCTCGTCCTGCGGTGGATGGCCATCCTCCACGGTCAGGTCGACGCCTCGCTGGCGGCGACGACGGGCGTCCACACCGCCGAGGAGGCGATCAAGCTCGTGCTCACCGGGGCCGACGTGATGATGATGGCCTCGGCGCTCCTGCGCAACGGCCCCGAGCGACTGACGGTGGTTCGCGACGGCCTGGAGGCGTGGCTGGAGACGAACGGCTACGAGGGCGTCGACCAGGCCAAGGGGAGCCTGTCCTACCGGCATGCCCCCGACCCTTCGGCCTTCGAGCGCTCGAACTACATACGGACGCTGGTGTCCTACTCGTCGACGATGTGGTGAGCCGGTCGGTCGCCGAGCGCCGCCGAGAGCAGGCGCCCCACCCCCTCCTCGAAGGCGGGACGCCCGAGGTCGCCGGCCGCCAGGCGGTCGATGAGGTCGGTGAGCTCGGCGCCGGGCCCGCCGTGCTGCTCCCTGGTGTCCTGGACCAGGGGGACCGGCCGCACCACGAGGTACACGGCGGTGCCGATCGCCGGGAGCCCGACGATCGCCAGCAGCCAGAGGAGCTTGCGCCACCCCCCGATGTCGGTGCGGCGCAGGAGCTGGATGGCGGAGCCGGTGACGACGACCCAGAGCGGGATCGTCACGAGGACGAGGATTGCCCACTCCTTGCCGGTCACATCGCCTCCCTCACCGCCGCGACCACCCGACTCCGGTCGTCGGCGAGCACGTCGCGCAGCTCCCCGGGCGACCGGGTGCCGCGCCACGAGCGGAAGGCCCGCCACAGCAGGGCGGCATGCTCGGACACGAAGATCAGGGTCCAGCCGTAGACCGGCAGCAACAGGGCGATGGCGGCGCCGCCGGCCGGCCCGAGACGGGCCACGGCCTGCCAGACGACCAGGCCCCAGGTGATGCCGAAGGCGACGATGGCGGCCATCGGCTTGAGCGTGGCCATCATGGCCGGCGCCGCCCGTACCAGCCCGACCGCCCTGACGATGAGGCCCGGGACGAGGTTGACCGCCAGCCCGATCAGGGCGAAGGGGGCGAGCACCAGGGTGAGCACGAGCCACCCGAGCAGCGACCAGAGGAACCGCGTGCCCGAGACGCCTGCCAGCAACTGGGCGTCGGTGAGGCCGACGGCCTCGAGGTCGCGCTCATACGCATCCACCGCCTCGAGCACCTTGGCCCGCCGCCCCGGAGGGCGACGGCCGAGGTGTCCGGCGACGACGTCGCGCTGGGCGATGGGCACGGGGCGGGCGGGATCCGGCTGGAGCGACCGGAGCACCATCTCGGCAGCGTCGGTGAGAGCGCGCGCCTCGTGCCAGTCGACGAAGTCGGGAGCGACCCGTCGCAGCCGGGTCTCGATCTCGTCGGTGAGCCTGCGCACCGCCTCACGGTCGTCGGCGTCGCCCGGTCCGCCCCCCAGCACCGGTGCAGAACCGTCGAGCCACAGGGGGCGTCCGACGTGGATCGAGACCGAGCTCCGGAGGGCCGCCTTGTCCTCGTAATGGATCCCGGCGGGAGTCACGGCGATGCCCGCCGTCCCCCGGGTCCGGGCCCCGAGCACGATCCGGGCGGCCCCCGTCTTGATGGCGGCGATGGAGGGGTCGTCGCGGGTGACACCCTCCGGAAAGATCATGACGTGGCGCCCCTCTGCCAGGGCGGCATGCGCATCGGCGAACATCTCGTCGTTGGATCCGCCCCCGTCCTCGGGCTTGTGGACCTTGATCGCCCCGAGCCGGTTCATGATCCACCCGACGACCGGGATCCTCCAGATCAGGTTTCGGGCGAGTATGGCCGCCGGACGGGGGAGCACCGCCAGCAGGAGCAGCGGGTCGGCGAACCCGCCGAAGTGGTTGGCCACCGTGAGCTCGGGGCCGGCGGTGAGCGGCTCGGAGCCCCGGTAGACGTCGACCCGGCGGTAGAGCGCCCGGACCGCGGCGGTCGCCAGCTTGCGGACGAACCGTCCCTTCCTCGACGGGGTCATGGGCATCGACGCTACCCACGAAGGCGGGCGTGTGCCCACAGGCCGATGGCGACGGCGCTGAGCACGTGCCACGCCCCATGGAACTGGAACGCGCCGTCCGGATCGCAGAGAGGTCCGCCGGTCCGGCCCACGGTGTAGGTGACGATGGCGAGGGCCATGAGGCCGGCGGCGGGGCGCAGCTCGATCGCGTATTCCCGGAGCCCGCCGTTGCGGGACGCCCGGATCCCGTCGACGACGATGGCCGCTGCGAGGAGGCCGATCGGCACGTCGTGGGCGAGCCCTGCCCAGGCGGGCTGGGGGCCGTGGAACGCCACGCTGCCGATGCCCACCATGGTGACGATGACCCCGACCGCGACGGCGCCGCTCCGCCGGGAGGCCGTGACGATGCCGATCCCGACGAGCACGTAGGCCAGGCTGGTGATGGCCAGCACCGGTTGGGCCAGCCAGCCGGTGGCGACGGCCTCACAGTCGGTGGCTGCCATCACGGAGACGAGGTCGATGCTCCACCCCTTGGGCCTCGGATGCTCGTGCAGCGTACGGCCTGCTCGCCCACGACCTCGCCGGACGGTCCTTCATCCACAGTGGGTGATGGATCCTCGGGCGGCGGGATGTGCACTTGGTGGGGCCGGACCGCTCGCATCGGTTCGCGCTAGGGCAGCCCGTCAGAGCAGAGGTGAGTCATGGCCGAGGAACGGACCGACGTCCTGGTCGCGGGGTATCGCAACATCGACACCTCAACCCGGGACTTCGAACAGCTCGTCGCCCGGGTCACGGACAAGAGCATCAAGATCGACGCCGTCATCCTCGTCCCCACGACGCCGACGGGAACGTGTCCGTCCAGAAGACCGGCGACCACCTGGGTCGCAAGGGTCTCGGGTGGGGCGCCGCCGTCGGCTTCCTCGGGGTTCTTCAACGTGCCGGAGGTGGGATCGGAGGTCAAGGCGTACCTTCCTCGCCTCAGAACAGCCGCTGATAGTCGACGCTGAGGCGGTCGAGGTCGAGCTGGGAGGTGAACCAGCCCAGGCTCAGGGTGGTGGCGAGGGCGGGGAGGTCATCGAACGGCCGGGGGATGAAGGCAGGTTCTTCGACCAGGCCTTCGTCCTCCAACTGGTGGAGAGTCGTCATGTCGAGGAGGTCGACCTTCCCGCAGAAGAGCAGGGGGATCCGGCGGGTGTGTCCGAATCGGATGGCCATGCGGACGTACATCAGGGTGAGCACCAGGCCCTTTCCGTACCCGAGGTCCTTCGTGAACGGACCGGCCTCCGGGAGGCTGCCCCGGAACACCCGGCTGGTCGTCACCCAGGCGTCATCCTCGGAGAGCCCGTCGGTTCGACACGCCTCGAAGACGTCGAGGAAGGTGGCGCCTTCGGCGGCCAGGGCGATCGCCTCGATCCTTCGCATGAGCTTGGCGAGCCGCAATGGATGGCTGCGGAGGTTGAGCATCTCGGTGAGGACCGCCAGCCCCTCCTGGGTGACCGTCGTGCGCGGCGCAGCCTTGCCCAGGAAGGTGCAGAAGGGCTGGGCGAGGCCGTTCATGGTGGTGGCCACGTGCACCCAGCCCTCGTGGGCCTCGAGCAGGTCGATGTCGCGCTTCGAGAAGAACCGGTCCTCTCGCATCTTGATGTAGTCGGATCCTGCCGCGGCGTCCGAGGCGATCCCGTCGTCGACCAGGACCTCGATGACATCCTTACCGACCGAGTCGTCGAGCTGGCGACGAAGCCTGGCTGCCGCCTCGTCGCCCGGGATGGTCCGATCGTCGGGCATCTCCATGATCCCCGCAGCGTTGGCCTCCAACGTCAGGCGCATGGTCTTGGCGAGGTCGGCCACGGTGGGGCTGCCGGCATGGAAGACGTCGGACGGCGTCCCGTACAGGAGTCCCGATAGCGTGGAGTACCGGCGGGTGCCCCTCGCCTCGATCATGTCGACGGTCAGCCGGAACTGCTCGCACATGAACCTCATGAGGGTGCCGGCCGGGGAGAGGGGCCCGAGGCGACCGGTGATGGCCGCCTCGATCTCCCGTAACTCGTCCCTGGTGGCATCCGGGTCGAGCTTGACGGGACGGGACTCGTAATACGCGCGATCCACGGCCGGCGGCTCTTTGAACCCGGCGGCGAAGAAGTCGGCCTTGACCCGGTCGTCCCAGTTGATGGCGCTCAGCACCTTGATGGGGCGCTGTGCCGTCACGATCCGATTGGACAGCTCCTTGACGGCTTCCTGGTACGCATCCATGTCCAACTCCGATCTCGTTTCGCGGTCAGGCCGAGGCTCTACGACCTCCCATGTCGGGTCCGAGCGACATGTCCAACATCGTCCGATCGGGATGATATGGATGCGGGATCGCACCGGCACGCTGGGCACCTGGGCGGCGTCGTCGTCGCGGCGCTCCTCGCCACGGCGTCACCGTTCCTGAGCCGGTCGATGCGGAGACTGGGCTGGCTCACGATCGTGCCGTCACGTCGCGATCAAGAATCGATTCATCCGCACACCCGATGGCGATCCGGGTCTGAACTCCCTGTGTGCCGGCCTCAAGTAGTTCTTCCATCACGTCGACCGGCCGATGAGGCTCATGCTCCAGCTCATGAACCGGGGACTGCCCGCGTCGGACGTGAGCGCCCTGCTCGCCGCCGAGGAACGGCGACTGCTCGACCAGGTCCGGCTGGTGGGTCGGAACGACCCCTGCCCGTGCGGGAGCGGCCGAAAGGTGAAGAAGTGCCACGGTGAGCCGAGCGACGACGTCGAAGGCGCCCTCCCGACCGTCCAGGGCGTGCCCCGACCCCCGGCCACCGAGCGCGGACGGCGGGCGGCTGCCCGGAGGGGGTCGTCGACGACCGGTTGACGACCGGCCCGACTACGTGGCCTCGTCGGAGGCGGCCAGCGCCCAGGCCAGGCCGTCGACCGGGTCCTCCACCGCCAGCCCCAGCCACCAGCCGGACGCCCCGAGGTCCGACCACAGATGCCAGCGGAGGTCGGCGATCGCCTCGCCGAGCTCATCGGGATCGACCGGCCACGGGAGCCCCGCCAGCGCCGTCGCCGCCCACCAGGCGGCGAAACGGCCGGCGGCGGCGCCGCGCCGGCGACCGTGGGCACCCCCGGCCGCCGCCGCCCAACCCATCCAGGCGAGGGCGTCGGCGGCCCCGACCTCGGCCACCAGCGCCCGGCTCGGCCCCAGCCGCCGGATGGCGGCGAGCGCCCCTCCCTCGACCACGGCGGTCTCGGCGTGTCCGTTCGACTCGCCGGTCCAGGCCTCGACGAGACGGGCCAGGGCCTCCCCGGCGTCGTGCTCGTCGGCGGCGGGAGCCTCGACGTCGAGAATCGCCGGTTCCCAGCCGGGCGCCGGGGGGGTGGGGAAGTCGCCGCGGTCCGAGCGGTAGACCGCCAGGGGGTAGCGAGGCTCCCAGGCCCGGAGAGCCGGCGGCAGCTCGAGCACGCGGCTGTCGAAGTCGGCGCCGGTCAGGTCCTCGCCCCGGATCGCCCGCTCGTGGGCGACGAGGGCGCGGGCGGGGCCGGACGGCAGGTGGGGCTCGAGCTCGGCCCAGCCGTGGGTGGAGGCCGCCACCTCGGTGATCGGGCCCAGGGCGAACCGGGCCGGCCCCTCGGCGACGGCGGCCCCGGCGATCGGACCGGGGGCCTCGAGGGCCAGCCGGTAGCGGACGTGCTCGTCGATCGACCAGAGCTGCTTCCCCCGCGTCACCGCCTCCCGGCAGCGGATCCGGAGGTCGGCCAGCTCGTCCCAGGCCCGGCGCCCACAGAGGGCGTCGACGATGCGGAGCAGCTCGTCGGTGTCGCTCGCCTCGATCGCCTCGAGCAGCCGGTCACGCATCGGTGACCGCCCCCGGGTCGGTCCCGGTAGCCACCGGCAGGGCGAGGTGGGCGGACCAGTCGCTCCACGAGCCCTCGTACAGGAGCCCGCTGCCCATCCCGGCCACCTCCATCGCCAGCAGCAGGTGGCAGGCGGTGACCCCGCTCCCGCAGGAGGCGACGGTGGGCCGCTCCGGGGACACGCCCGCCAGGGCCAGGCGGTTCCGCAGCTCACCGACGGGAAGGAGCCGGTGACCGTCGAGGAGCGTGGCGTACGGCACGTTCCTGGCGGTGGGGATGTGCCCGGCGACGGGGTCGACCGGCTCGATCTCACCCCGGTAGCGCTCGCCGGCCCGGGCGTCGAGCAGCACGATCCGGCCCAGCGACGCCGCCACCAGGTGGCGGTCGACCACGCCGGGCCACCGCTCGGGGGCCGGGACGTCCTCCGGCGGGTGGCCAGGGACCTCGGTCGAGACGGCGTGGCCTGCCTCCACCCAGGCCGGGAGCCCCCCATCGAGCACCGCCACCTCGGGGTGGCCGATCGCCCGGAGCATCCACCAGAGCCGGGCGGCGGTCGACCCCCCCGAGGCGTCGTAGGCCACCACCCGGTGGTGGGGGCCGATCCCGAGGGCGCCGATCGCCCTGGCGAACTCGCCCGGCCGGGGGAGGGGATGGCGCCCGGGACCCTCGTCGCCGGTGAGGACCTCCTCGAGGTCGACGAAGACCGCCCCCGGGAGGTGGCCCTCGCCGTACTCTCGCCGGCCGAGCGCAGGGTCGGCCAGGTACCAGCGGACATCGCAGACCCGCAGGAGCGGGTCGTGGATGCGAGCGGCAAGCTCGGCGACGCCGACGAGGGGGCTCACCCCCCACCCCGAAAGATCCGGGACCCGAGGTTGAGCAACACCGACACGATGACGCTCACCACGATCATCGACGTGATCGGGATGAAGACGCTCGAGCTCTCGCCTTCGATCCGGATGTCGCCTGGCAGGTTGCCGAACCAGGAGAAGAGGCCGGGGACGAAGCGGACCGCCAGGCCCACCACGACCAGCGCAGCTCCGACGGCGATGAGGACGTTCCCGGCTCGCACCCGACGAACGCTACCCCCGCTCCCAGGTGGTGCCGGTGGCGAGCGCCACGCAGCGGTAGGCGCCGTCGTAGATCCCGATCCGCTTGTTCTTGACGATCCCGTCGCAGTACATCGTCAGCAGGTCCTCCTCGCCCGCCAGGAGGTCGATCGCCCCCAGGGTCTCGGCGACCGTCCTCGTCTCGACGGTGCCGTCGCCGATCTCGGCCGACCGGATCGCCCCCCAGGCCTCGTGCCCGCCCACCCGCTCGTTGAAGATCTTGGGGACCGGGTAGAAGGCAAGCTCGCTCGGCTTGGTGATCATGACGTCGACCACCCGCATGAGGTAGTTGGTGGCGTACACGGCGTGGAAGGTGTTGTCGAAGAGGAACACGTGGACCCCGCCCGCCGGGCCGGTGCGGATCTCGTCGGCGAGGGCTCGGGTGTCCTCCCAGTCGAAGTGGGTGTGCAGGTCGTCGCGCACGCCGGCCAGCTCGGACCGGAGCCACTCCCAGTTGTCCTGGTGGTCGCCGAGGTTCACGAACAGGGTGGCTGTCCCCTGCCGCACCATCGGCAGGACGTGCTCGACGGTGGCCTTGAAGAGCTCGCGCTGGGCCCCCGCCCCGCCCATGGTGAGCAGGAAGCGGCGAGGCTCGCCCGACGACATCCGTCGGAGCCGGGCTGCGCAGTCGACCTCGATGTTCTCGACGAGCTCGTGGTCGACGTGGTGGCCGACGTAGTACAGGGCCTCGGTGGGGACCGGCTCGAGCGGCCGGTTCTTCTCGTCGAAGCCGCGCATCGTGCGGAATCCGTAGTAGCCGGACGGGGATTGCACCCCGTGCTTGGCCCCTTCGGTGAGCTGGAAGGCCATCGGCCAGTTGTCGAACATCATGTCGACCACGTTCGTCATGCCCCCCGCCACCGCCCCCATGCAGTTCCACATGTGGGATGCCAGCAGCGGCGTCTCCGAGGGGAGGGCGCGGTGGAGGGGCCCGAACAGCTCGCTCATGCGGTAGTCGCGAGCGTTCGCCTTGAGGAACCGCCACGGCCATCCGACCGCCCGGTTGTTCAGCGCCCACCACAGGCCAGGCAGGGTGCGGTCGCCGGTGGTCACGGGCTCCCACACGTACCGGTTGAAGAGACGGCTCCGCTGGGAGAGCCGCGAGTACCTGCTGTAGTTGGCGTTCCACCAGTTGATGACATCCGAGGTCACCCCGGGGATGGCGAGGAGGTCGAGCCAGTAGGGCGTGTACCCCATCGCCCGGGCGCATGACGCCCCCGCCATGGCGATGCGGTAGTGCCCGAAGCCCATCCGGACGGTGGCCAGGACGACGCCGGTGGAGGGGTCGATCGGGTCGCCGGGCTCGTCCCGCACGAGGTCCTTGAGGCCGAGGACGTCCCCCAGGTGGGGGTTGTCCCTGGCAGAGAGCTCGTACCGCTCGTCCGGGTCGAAGCCGAACCTCCGGATGAACATGTCCTGCCAGGCCTGGGCCTTGCGGGCGTCCGGGCGCCGGAGCTCGTTCCCGTACAGCGTGAACCGATCATCCGCCACGATCGCTCCTCTCGAAACCCGGTGTGGGCAAACGTTAGCAAACGCCGGGTCACCGAAAGATTTCCGAAACCCAACCGAAAGCTCTTGACAACCAAACGCAAGGAGTCGTAGCGTCGGTGGGGTGACCGATCGTCACATCCCCGCCGAGGTGCGCCGAGAGCAGATCGCCACGCTGGTGCGCGACCGCGAGTTCGTGCGCGTCTCCGACCTGAGCGCCATGTTCGGCATCTCCGAGGTCACGATTCGCAGCGACCTCGATCTCCTCGCCGACCGGGGGTCCCTGCAGCGGGTCCACGGCGGGGCGGTGATCCGCAACCCCGGGGTGCGCTTCGAGCCCAGCTTCGAGGAGGCCTTGGGCGCCTTCGCCGAGGAGAAGGCGGCGGTGGGCCGGTGGGCGGCGGCACTCGTGGAGAGCGGAGAGACGGTGATCCTCGACGTGGGCACCACGACCATGGCGGTCGCCCGTGCCCTCGTGCAGCGGACCGACCTGCAGGACGTGGTGGTGTTCACCAATGGGCTCACCCTCGCCCTCGAGCTCGAGCGGGCGATCCCCAGGTTCACCGTGGTGGTGACCGGGGGGACCCTGCGCCGTCTCCAGCACTCGCTGGTCGAGCCGATGGCCCACCACATCCTCGAGGCGGTCCACGTCTCGACGGTCTTCCTCGGGTGCAACGGGATCCACCCCGAGGAGGGCGTCACCAACGTGAACCTGCCCGAGGCGGCCGTGAAGCGGTTGATGGTCGAGGCCGCCCAGCGGTGCGTGGTGGTGGCCGACAGCTCGAAGATCGGGAACATCAGCGTCGTCAAGATCGCCGACCTCTCCTCCGTCGACCTCGTCGTCACCGGCGAAGGCGCGCCTTCGGAGGCGCTCGCCGAGCTGGAGAAGCGGGGCCCGCGGGTGGAGGTCGCGACGTGAATCGGGAACGAGAACGGATCGGAGGAACGATGAGACAGTGGAGATGGATGATCCTCCTCGCCGTGCTGGCGATGGTCGTGGCGGCGTGCGGAGGTGCCGCCGACGAGACCACCACCACGACTGCGGCCGGGGAGACCACGACGACGGCGGCCGGGGAGACCACCACCACGGCGCCCCCCATGGACGGGGAAGAGGTGACGTTGCGCTGGCGGACCCGCCCCGACAACGCCGAGGAGGCTGCGGTCTATCAGGCGGTCTCGGATGAGCTCGACGCGGGCCTGGAGGGGATCACCCTCCAGTACGAGCCGGGCGGCACCGAGACGGCCGGGTACCAGCAGAACCTGCTGACCGAGCTCTCGGCGGGCACCGCCCCCGATGTGTTCTGGATCCCGGGCACCGACGTGGCGGACTTCGCCACCAAGGGCGTGATCCTCGACCTGCGGTCGCTGGCCGACGCCACCGGGCATCAGGACTCGGACTTCTACGAAGGCCCGATGTTCCACCTCGCCTACAACCCGGAGACGGGCAACAGCGGCGATGTCCTGTGGGGCCTGCCGCGGGACGTGTCGACGTTCGCCCTGTACCTCAACCTCGACCTCATCGCCGAGGCCGGGGTGCCGGACCCGCGCGAGCTGTCGGCCGCCGGTGAGTGGACGTGGGACGCCTTCAACGAGGTCGTCGACGGGATCGCCGCCCTCGGCGGGGAGATCCGCGGCTACGGCCAGTCGGCCTGGTGGGGACCGTACGGTGCGTGGATGAACGGCTCCGGCGGCGGATTCTTCACCGACGACCGGACGGCCTGCGGGCTCGACAGCGACGAGACGATCGCCGGCCTGACCTTCCTCAGGGACCTGTATGCCACGGGTGACGTGGTGCCGTGGGGCGAGGACCCCGAGGCCCCGTTCCGGGCCGGGACGCTGGGCATGTTCCAGAACGGCCGCTGGGCGACGCCCGGCATTCGCACCGTCGACTTCGAGTGGGACGTCGTCGAGCTGCCGGCCGGGTCGGAAGGCCCGGGCAACTGGCTCTTCTGGGGTGCCTATGTCGTCAATGCCGACACCGAGCATCCCGAGGAGGCCTGGGCGCTGGTCCAGGCGTTGACCCAGGCCGAGATCCAGGCCCAGGTCGCCGAGCTGGGCGCCAACATCCCGAGCCGGGTGAGCCAGGAGGCGCTCGACGCCTTCCTCACCTTCACCCCGCCTGCCAACAACCAGGCGTTCCTCGACGGGCTCGCCGAGGAGCCGACCACCGAGGGCCCGCTGTGGGCCGGCAGCTGGCCGGAGTTCGTGTCGCTCATGGATGCCGAGATCGGCGCCGTGGTGACCGGAGCCCGCGACATCGCCGACTTCCAGGCGAACATCTGCTCGGAGACGGCCGCGGCCTTCAGCGGCTGAGTCGACCGGATACGGTTGGGGGGGCCGGGTGACCGGCTCCCCCAACCCCCCGGACGGGAGGGGATCGTGACGACGACCGGTCGGACGACGACCGCAACCGAGCTCACTCCTGCGCCGCGCTGGCTCGTGCCCATCGTCGTGTGGCAGGCCGCGTATGCGCTGGCCGCGGCGGTGGCGGCGGTGGCCGTCGCCACCGGAGCCTGGCTGGAGGTCTCCGACCTCGTCCGCTGGCTGCTGGCGGCGCTCGGGGCCGTCGTCGCCGTGCTCGGGGCGATGGCCAGCCGCTGGATCCCGGGGCGGAACCATCGCGGGCGGGCGACCGCCTTCTTCCTCGACTACCTGCTGGCGGTGGTGGCCGGGTTCCTCGTGCTGCAGGCGACCAACGTCTTCAACGGCCTCGACGCCCTCGGGGCCACCTTCTCCCGCGGCCTGCCCTTCCTGGGGCTCGTGGTGGTGGGCTGGCTTGTCGCCGGCTTCGCCACCCGGCGCGAGCACGAGGGATTGCGGAGGGCATCCCGATGGCTCGTGCTCGGGGGTCTCGCCGCCGCCCTCGTGGCAGTGGGCCTGTTCCCCGGCCTGTGGACGTTCCTCACCCGGCTCCCCCAGCCATCGGCCCTCGTCCCGCTGCTCATCGGAGGCGTGGCGGTAGCCGCCGCCATCGTCCTGTGGGGAGAGCGGGCATCGGAGTTCTTCGGCAGCACCCAGACCCAGACCGAGGTCATGAACGGGTGGCTCTTCGTCTCGCCGAACGTGTTCGGGTTCCTGGCCTTCTTCGCCGGCCCGCTGGTCATCTCGCTGTACGTGAGCTTCACCAACTCCGACGGCCTCCGGCAGGCCGACTTCATCGGGATCGACAACTACGTCGCGCTCGTCTCCGACCGGCTCTTCCTGCTCTCGCTGCGAAACATCCTGGTCTTCGGCCTCATGGCGGTCCCGCTCTCGGTGATCCCCGCCCTGCTGCTGTCGGCACTCCTCAACTCCAAGCTCCCCGGGATGAAGGCCTTCCGGGCCATCTACTTCATCCCCAGCATTGCCGGGGTCATCGGGGTGGCGCTGATCTGGAAGCAGATCTACAACGCCTCGGTCGGCTTCCTCAACTACGGGATCCTTCGGGCGGTGGAGCTCGTCAACCTCATCCCCGGCGTCGAGCTGACCGCTCCCCAGCCCCAGTGGCTGTCGAGCCCGGAAACCGCCCTCCTCTCGGTCGTCATCGTCTTCTCGTTCATGACGATCGGCTTCAACACCGTGCTGTTCGTGGCAGGCATGCAGGGGATCCCCACCAGCCTCTACGAGGCGGCCGACATCGACGGCGCCAGCGCTTGGGTGCGCTTCCGGCGGATCACGGTGCCCCTCTTGAAGCCGACCACCACGTTCGTGGTGACCACCACGACGATCCTCGCCCTCCAGATGTTCAACGAGCCGTTCGTGCTTATGGCCCCCCAGCTCGGCCCCAACGGGCCGCAGAACGCCACGCTGACGCCGGTCATCTACCTCTACCAGAAGGCGTTCCAGCAGTTCCAGCAGGGCTATGCGTCGGCGGTGGCCTGGGTGTTGTTCCTGTTCATCTTCGGGATCACCCTGCTCTACTTCCGCCGTCAGGGCGACGAGGGGGTGCTGAGTGGCTGACCTGCTCGTGCACCGCAGCCAGGAGGAGATCGACCGCCAGGTCGCCCTGGACCGCCGGCGCCGCCGCGTCCGCACCGTCCTCGGACGGGGGGGCGCCTACCTGGCCCTCGGGTTCTTCGCCCTCGTGATGGTCTTTCCCTTCGTGTACATGGCGGCCTCGGCCCTCAAGACGCCCGAGGACACCTTCCGGTATCCGCCGAGGGTGCTCCCCCGGGCGCCCGAGACGGCGGAGATCGACGGGGAAGCGGTGCCGCTCTTCGCGCTGCCCATCGACGGGGAGGTGCGAGAGGTGTACCTGGTGGAACCGGGGGTGGAGGCGGGGGTGTTCGTCGATCCCGACGATCCCGGCACCGAGCTCGCATGGCCCCTCGAGCTGGCCGCCGACACCGGCCGGACGGTCGACGTCGGGGGCGAGTCACTGCCTCTCTCCGAGGTGACCGTGGGCTCGGAGGTGCTCGAGCTGGCCTACGTGCGGAACACCTCCGTCGGCAGGTTCGCGGCCACCGACGACCCGAACCTCGAGACCTTCGCGGTCGTCCGGACCGCACCCCGGGCCGAGACGGTGTCGGCGCGGTGGGAGAACTTCAGCGACGTGATCGGTCTCCGCAGCCTCGACCGGGCGTTGACCAACACGATCCTCGTCACCCTCCTCGTGGTGGCGGGATCGCTGTTCACCTCGATCATGGGCGGGTATGCCTTCGCCCGGATCCGGTTCCCCGGCAGGGATCAGCTGTTCGTGGGGTACCTCGGGTCGATCATGATCCCCTTCATCGTCTTGATCATCCCGCTCTACCAGTTCATGGTCGGGCTCGGCTGGATCAACCACCTCGGGGTGCTCGTGTGGCCCTTCGTCTACACGGCCTACGGCACGTTCCTGATGCGCCAGTTCTTCATCGCCATCCCCAAGGACCTGGAGGAGGCGGCGTTCATCGACGGCGCCCGGCGGTGGCGGATCCTGTGGCGGGTGTTCGTCCCCCTCGCCTGGCCGGGGATCGCCACCCTGGCGACCTTCCAGTTCCTGTATGCCTGGAATTCGTTCATCTGGCCGCTCGTCTCGATCAACGTCGGCAACGTCGACAACCACGTGCTCACCCTCGCCCTCCAGCAGCTCGGCGGGCAGTCGGTGGAGGCACCCAACCTGATCTTCGCGGGAATCACCCTGGCGGTGATCGTGCCGTTCGTGGTGTTCATCGCCGCCCAGCGGTACTTCGTCGAGAACGTGGCGACGAGCGGCATCAAGTGACCACCGAGGCCCCGGCCGGCGCCCGCCTGGCCCTCCCCGAGGGGGCCGGTCGGTTCTACCGGCACGGCTGGCACTCGTGGAGCGTGACCGGCTGGGTCGACCGGTATGCCACCCTTCGGCGGACACCGGTGCCCGAGTACCGGGTGATGGGCGACGACCCAGGGTTCCCCGAGGCGGAGCGGCTCGGCGGCTCGGGGCTGGGTGGGTACGAGGGAGCGGACGGCGACACGCTCGTGCTCGGTTCCCTGGGCCTCGACGGCCGGGTGTCGGTTGAGGACGGAGAGCTCGTGGGTCGGGGGCCGGCGGCATGGCGGCCCTATCGGGGTTCCCGGACCCGGGCCTTCGGCGGGTACGCCGCCGATCTGGGGGAGGTGCTGGGTGCCCGCCCCGCCGACCCGGGACCGGTCTGGTGCTCCTGGTATTCCTACGGGACCGGGATCACGAGCGCCCTGATGGGCGAGGTGATAGACGGCCTCGGGGACCTGCCGTTCACCGTCATCCAGATCGACGACGGGTGGCAGGTGGCGATCGGGGACTGGGCCCCGGGGCCGTCGTTCCCGGAGGGCATGCAGGCGGCGGCAGAGCGGATCCGGCGCACCGGGCGTCGCGCCGGGCTGTGGCTGGCCCCCTTCCTGGCCGATGCCCGCTCCGACCTGGCGGGCCGGCATCCGGAGATGCTGCTGCGGGACTCAGGGGGGTCACCGGTGGAGGCGGCTTTCAACTGGGGTGGGCCGGCCTATGCCCTCGACGTCACCTGCCACGACACGCTCGAGCAGGTCGGGTCGGGGATCCGCCTCGCCCTGTCCTGGGGCTTCGACTACCTGAAGCTCGACTTCCTCTATGCCGCCGCCCTCCCGGGCGTGCGTCCGGACGGGATCGGACGCGAGGCCGCCTACCGGATGGGGATCGAGGCGATCCGGCGGGCGGCGGGGGACGAGTGCCTCCTGCTCGCCTGTGGTGCCCCGATCGTCGCCTCGCTCGGGGTCTTCGACGCCATCCGGATCGGGCCCGACACCGCCCCCTACTGGGAGAACGCCGATCGGGTGCGATACCTCGGTGACCGGGCCGGGCCAGGGCTCGCCGATGCCATCGCCACCTCGGTGAACCGGCTGTGGCTGCGGGAGCTGATCGGTCTGGATCCCGACGTGGCGTTCTTCCGGTCCCGCCACTGCCTGCTCACCTCCGAGCAGCGCCGGCTCGGCGCCGATCTGGCCCGGATCTGTGGGTTTCGCGCCACCTCCGACCCGCCGGGCTGGCTCGACCCGGACGAGCGCCGCGAGCTCGAGGACTTCCTCGCCGGCCGGCCGGTGGTGGAACAGGTCGCCGCCTACCGCTTCGTGGTCGACGGGAGGGACGTCGACCTCACCGAGATCGTGGGGGGCCGCCCATGGTGATCGACGCCCCGCACCGTCGACGAAACCCGCTCACCGGCGGGTGGGTGCTGGTGTCGGCCGGGCGGACCGATCGGCCCTGGCAGGGGGCGGTCGAGCGACTCCCAGAGGAGGACCTGCCCCCGTACGACCCCGACTGCTACCTCTGCCCCGGCAACCCCCGGGCGGGCGGGGCGGTGAACCCCGACTACGAGTCGACGTTCGTCTTCACCAACGACTTCGCCGCCCTCCGCCCCGACGTCGCCGCCGAGGAGGTCGGCCGGGACGGGCTCTTCCGGGCGGAGGCCGAACGGGGAACCTGCCGGGTGCTCTGCTTCAGCCCTCGCCACGACCTGACCCTGGCCAGGGCCGACCCGGCCACGGTGCGGTCGGTCGTCGACCTGTGGGCCGATCAGACCGCCGAACTGGGGGCCGAGTTCCGGTGG
Organism: Acidimicrobiia bacterium; assembly: GCA_046484325.1. Taxonomy (GTDB): domain Bacteria; phylum Actinomycetota; class Acidimicrobiia; order Spongiisociales; family ZC4RG35; genus JAWOJB01. The sequence goes on from JAWOJB010000024.1 coordinate 106,800, forward strand.
GTGCAGGTGTTCGAGAACCGGGGCGAGATGATGGGCGCCTCCAACCCCCATCCCCACGGGCAGATCTGGGCGGGGTCCGCCCTCCCGGGCGAGCCGGCGCTCGAGGACGAGCACCAGCGAGCCCATCTCGAGGAACACGGCTGCCGGCTGCTGTCGGCGGTGGCGGCGGCAGAGTCGGAGAGCGGCGAGCGAGTGGTGGTGGAGAACGCCGGGTGGATCGCCTTCGTGCCGTTCTGGGCGGTGTGGCCGTTCGAGACGCTGCTCGTTCCGAGGTCGCCGGTGGCCCGGCTCCCGGACCTCGACGGCAGGGCCCGTGACGACCTCGTCGACCTGCTGCGCCGGCTGCTCGCCCGGTACGACAACCTGTTCGAGGCGCCCTTCCCGTACTCGATGGGATGGCACGGGGCGCCGTTCGGGGACGGGCCGGTCGATCACTGGCTGCTGCACGCCCACGTCTACCCCCCGTTGCTCCGCTCGGCCACGGTCCGCAAGTTCATGGTCGGCTACGAGCTGCTGGCAGAGGCCCAGCGCGACCTCACCCCCGAGGAGGCCGCTGCCCGCCTCCGCTCGCTTCCCGACCGGCACTTCCGCGATGCCGGATGACGGGAGCGGCCGGGCGGCCGCCCTCTTCTCCGAGTCGTTTGGGACCGATCCGTCGCTGGTGATCCGCAGCCCCGGGCGGGTGAACCTGATCGGCGACCACACCGACTACAACGATGGCTTCGTGCTCCCCATGGCGATCGACCGCCAGGCCTGGCTGGCAGTGGGGCCTCGGGACGACCGGCGGGTGCGCGCCACCTCCGAGGGGTTCGACCTCGTCGAGTTCGAGGTCGACCGGGTCGAACGGGGCGGTCCCGGCTGGGGCGAGTACGTCAAGGGTGTCGTGCGGGAGCTCGGCGGCGGCGGGTTCGACGCCGCCCTCGTCTCGGAGGTGCCGGTGGGGGCCGGGCTCTCGTCGTCGGCCGCCCTCGAGCTCGCCGTCGCCCGGGCGATCGCCGGTCTCGACGGCCGAGACTGGGACCCGGTCGAGGCGGCCCTCGCCGCCCGCCGGGCCGAGAACGACTGGGTGGGCATGGCGTGCGGGATCATGGACCAGCTGGTGGTGGCCACCGCCCGCCGGGGCCACGCCTGTCTCATCGATTGCCGCAGCCTCGATGTCGCCCACCGCCGCCTCCCCGACGAGGTGGAGGTGGTCGTGCTCGACACCGGCACCCGCCGCCGTCTGGTCGACTCCGCCTACAACGAGCGTCGGGCCGCCTGCGAGGCCATGGCGGCTGCCTTCGGGGTGCCTGCGCTGCGGGATCTGGAGCAGGCGGACCTGTCCGATCCTCCCCCTGGGCTCCCCGCCGCGAACCTGCGGCGCGCCCGGCACGTGATCGGCGAGAACGCCCGCACGGTGGCGGTGGCCGAAGCCCTCGACGCGGGCGAGGTGCAGGAGGCCGGACGGCTCATGGTGGAGAGCCACGCCAGCCTTCGGGACGACTACGAGGTGTCGAGCCCCGCCCTCGACGCCATGGTCGAGGCGGCGCTCACCGCCCCCGGCTGTTTGGGGGCGCGGATGACCGGCGCCGGCTTCGGCGGGTGCGCGGTCGCCCTGGTCGAGCGCCCTCGGGGCGGCGACTTCGTCGAGGCGGCCACCGCCGCCTACCGCCTGGCCACCGGGTTCGACCCGGTCGCCTACCCGTGCACGGCGGTCGACGGCGTGTCGGTGGCCTGAGCCCCTACGGCTTGGTCACGGTGATCGAGGTCTCGAGATTGGCCGTCGGGTCGTAGCCGTACCCGCTTGCCGTCAGCTCTCCGACCGTGAAGGTGACGCTCGATGTCCTCGAGTGCAGCCACGGAGTCGTCACCGGGCAGGTGCCGGTCGTGCCCGTTGTGCACGACGTGGACGCCGAGTACCCGCCGCTCCAGGTCCCGGTCACGAACACCCCCTCCACCGGCGAGCCGGCCTGGTCGTGGGCCGTGATCGTGACGGTGGCCCGCCACTGGTTCTTCGACTTGGTGGCGGAGCCGGCCAGGTCGGCGACGTGCAGGGTGGGGCCGGGGGACGGGGGTGTCTCGACCGTGATGGTGACGGTGTCGGTGCCGGTGGCGCCGTCGTCGTCCGTGACGGTGAGAGTGGCGGTGTACGTACCGGCTGTCTGGTAGGTGTGGATCGGATTCGCGGCGGTGGAGGTCCAGCCGTCTCCGAAGTCCCATCCGTAGGCCACGATGGTGCCGTCGGTGTCATCCGAACCGGTCGAGGAGAACGACACCTCGAGAGGGGCCTCGCCGGTGGTCGGGGTCGCCGAGGCGACCGCCACCGGCGGCCGGTTCTCGGGCGGCGGAGGCGGCGGCTCCCCGGTCCCACCGAGATACAGCAGGGGCTCGCCCGACCCCCCGGTGAATCC
>JAWOJB010000044.1:0-3457 GCA_046484325.1 Acidimicrobiia bacterium
GGCCGGCGCCACTTCCCACGAGCTCGACGTCGTCGAGCTCGATCTCCTCATCGGCCAGATAGGGCTCGACCACTTGCCAGAGCCTGCCGATCGTCTTCGTGTCCACCATCGTCACCGTATCGTCACCTCTCCGGGACCCAACGTCCATCCGGGAACAACCCCCGGACGACCGAAAGGTGGGCAGGGCGCCCACCTTCCAGCAGCGTCCTCGGTTTTCCCGGAGTATAGGTGCCGATGGAGGGGGGCCGGGCGTCAACCGGAGCGTCGGAACTCCGCCATGAACTCGCCGAGGGCCGCGGCGCTCGCCACGGGAAGCGCCGCATAGAGGCTCGCCCGGCACCCACCCACCGACCGGTGGCCTCTCAGCCCCACGAACCCGCGAGAGGCGGCCTCGGAGAGAAACCGCTCCTCTCGCTCCGCGTCGGGGAGGCGGAACACGACGTTCATGTGCGACCGGTGCGCCGGTTCCACCGAACTCCGGTAGAAGTCCTCGCTCTCGTCGATCACCCGGTACAGGATGGACGCCTTCTCGGCCGACTCCCGTTCGAGCCCAGCCACCCCACCCCGGTCCCGAAGTCGGCGGAGGACCTTGCCCATGAGGTAGATCGAGAACATCGGCGGGGTGTTGGCCAGTGAGCCGGCCTCGGCATGCCAGGCGTAACGCAGGTAGCTCGGAATCCGATCGGTCACACCCGATCGAAGAGCGGACCGACGCACGAACGAGAGGGTGACACCGGCGGGGCCCAGGTTCTTCTGGGCTCCCCCGTACACGAGATTGAACCGGTGCCACGGGATGGGCCGGGAGAGGAAGTCCGAGGACACGTCGGCCACGAGCGGCACGCCGACGTCGGGCCACTCGGCCATCCGAAGGCCCTCGATGGTCTCGTTCGAGGTGACATGGAGATACCTCGCCGAGGCACCGACCTCCGGCTCGGTCGGAGCGGGCATCCGGCGGAAGCCGTCGGCGGTGCCGTTCCATGCCACGTGGGCGTTGGCCACGGTCCGGGCATCGGCGAGGGCCTTCTTGGCCCACGAGCCCGACACCACGTACCCCGCCTCCTCACCCTCATCGAGGAGGTTCAGCGGCACCATGGCGAACTGGAGCGTGGCGCCGCCCTGCAACGCCAGCACCTCGAAGTCGGACGGGGCGCCGGCCACCTCGGCGGCCAGCGCCAGGGCCTCGTCGTGGACCCGCCGATACTCCGGTGAGCGGTGGCTCAGCTCCACGAGCGACATGCCGGTGCCGGCGAAGTCGACGAGCTCGTCCCTGGCCTCTTCGAGCACGGCGACCGGCAGGGTGCTCGGACCCGCCCCGAAGTTGTGGACGTGCCGCCCCTGGCGGTCGTGCCTCATCGCTCGGTCCCGAGCCGGCGGCCCTCGTGGACCAGCGCCTCGAGTCGGCCTGTCAGATCGGCGAGAGGCAGATCCTCGGTCAGGAGGCCCCGCCTACTGGTGAGCTCGACGATCCCGGCTGCCAGGCCCTTCGGCCCGATCGTCACGCGGTAGGGGATCCCGATCAACTCGGCATCGGCGAACTTCACGCCAGGACGCTCGACGCGGTCGTCGAGCAACACCTCGAGCCCGGCTCCGGCCAGGTCGCGGTACAACGCCTCCCCCGCCGCCCTGGTGGCGTCATCATCGATCCGCAACACGGTCACCACCACCTCGTAGGGAGCCACGGTCACGGGCCAGACGATGCCGCGTTCGTCATGCGACCACTCGACGACCGCCGCCATCGTCCGCTCCAGGCCGATGCCGTACGAACCCATGACGATCGGATGGGTGACACCGTGCTCGTCCTGGACCAGGGCGTCGAACGCCTCCGAGTACTCGGTCCCGAGCTTGAAGATGTGCCCCACCTCGATCCCCTTCCATCGCTCCAGCGATCCACCGCACTGCACGCACGGTTCGCCGGACCGGACCTCACGGAGATCGGCCCACGTCCCGACCTCGATGTCGCGTGCGACATCGACGCCGGAGAGATGCCAGTCGTCTTCGTTCGCGCCGGTGACCATGCCCCGCCGTCCTCGCAGAGCCTCGTCGGCGATCACCGGTAGGTGCCGCACCCCGACCGCGCCGAGGCTTCCGGGCAACGCCCCCAGCGCCTCCCTGATCTCGTCTGGGTGGGCCGCGCGCAGGGCCGCCGAGCGGGTCAGGTCGGCGAGCTTCTGCTCCTGGAGATCGTGGTCACCCCTCAACAGCACCAGCGTGAGCCGACCGTCGAGGACGTACACCAGCGTCTTGATCTGCCGCTCGGGGCCGGCGAGTTCGGGCTGGGCCCGGGCAAGGCCGGCGATGGTCCGGATGCCGGGGGTGGCCAGTCGCTCCGGTTCGCCGACGTCCTCGGGGTCGTCGATCACATCGACCCGGGACGTCGCCCGTTCGACGTTGGCCCGGTACTCGCACCCGCCGCAGGTGACGATCCAGTCCTCTCCGGCGGGGCTCGGCACCATGAACTCGGTCGATTCGGCGCCGCCCATCGCCCCGGACGAGGCCTCCACGTCCACCGCATCGAGCCCACACCGTCGGAAGATCCGGAGGTACGCCCCGTGGTGGGCCCGAAAGGCACGATCGAGCCCCTCCCAGTCCAGATCGAGGGAGTAGCTGTCCTTCATGGTGAACTCGCGCACCCGGAGCACCCCGGACTTGGGTCTGGGCTCGTCCCGGAACTTGGTCTGGATCTGGTACCAGATCTGGGGGAGCTCCCGATATGAGGAGAGCTCCGAGGCGATGAGCGCGAACACCTCCTCGTGGGTCATGCCCAGGACGTTGTCGGCACCCTTGCGGTCGACGAGGCGGAAGAGCTCGTCGCCCATCAACTCCCACCTGCCCGAGCGCCGCCACACCTCGGCCGGATGGAGCGCCGGGAGGTGGAACTGCTGCCCGCCGATGCGGTCCATCTCCTCGCGGATGATCCGGTCGACCTTCATGTAGACCTTTCGCCCCAGGGGAAGCACCGAGTAGTGGCCGGCCGACAGCTGTCTGATGAAACCGCCTCGGACGAGCAGACGATGCGACACCGCCTCGGCATCGGCAGGGTCGTCGCGAAGCGTCGGGATGAATGCCTGGGACCAGCGCATGGCTCCGCACCCTAACGGTGTCAGTAGATGCGGACTGCGGATGCGGACCGGGGATCAGTCCCCGCCCGCCACCCGGGCCACTCTGGCCCGCCGCTCGGCGGTCCGGTTGGCGTCTCCCTGGATCTCGACGAGCTGCAGGCGGTCGGCCTCGGCGATCTCGGCGGCGGTGTGGTCGGCGGCGGCGAGCCGAGCTTCGACCCCCTCGTCGACCAGGCGTCGGGCCTCCTCGAGCAGGGCCGACACCATCTCGGACTCGGGGACGACCCGCACGACTTGCCCCTTGATGAAGAGGTGGCCTTTCCCCCGGCCTGCTGCGATCCCGATGTCGGCCTCTCGGGCCTCGCCCGGACCGTTCACCACGCATCCCATCACGGCCA
>JAWOJB010000055.1:0-56651 GCA_046484325.1 Acidimicrobiia bacterium
ATTCTGTTCGGGATAATATTTAAATCCGGTCAGCATTAACTCTTTGCCAAGGTCAATCACCAGGTCAGCCGGAAGCAAGGTTTCCCTGCCATGGCGCCAGGCTGTTGCCACGTTTCCATCCAGAATCCGGTATGCATTTTCTTCTTCCGTTCCGATAATTTTCCAGTCTTTCCGCGGAAGTCCGAATTCTTCAAATGCCGGAGCACTGCTTTTACCCGATGGCGGTTCAACCGAAATGGCGCTTATCTTGATTAAGCCTTCGGTTTGAAAAGGGCCGTCATACAAGATCGAATTTTTGCCGGCTTCAGAACCGTCGGGCGAATAATAAATTTCTGATTCGGGATCCGCCGGTATAATCCTGATTTCACCTGTCTGATTTCTGATGATGGTGGGTGGTGTCAGGATTTGGGGAGCATTGTATATGCCAACATTTGAAATCACCGGGCATGCTTTTGAATCTGTAATATTGAAGCGGAGCTTTGTTGCCGTAACCGCGGGAAAACGCAGAATGCGTTTATATCCGATGGTTGTTGCCTTTGCCAGCTCCTGCCAGTTCCCGTTGACCTCCGCTTCTATTGTAAAAGATTTAACACGTTGACCAAGCCGTATATATTCCTGCACAAGAAAACGGTTGAAGGTGACCGGTACCCTGAAATAGATTGTCAGGGCAGCTGTTTTCACATCATCGCCGGTTGTCCAGAAGGTATCATTTTTCCCGTCGATTGCATTTGATGGTCCGAATTTCATTCTGTTTTCCCGGGTATCTGAGGCTTCTGCCTCTGCATTAAGCACCAGGTTTTCAGCAAATGCATCTTTAACTGCGGCAGCTAAATCGAGGGCAGCCTTTTCGTCGTTCGGATGGATCAGACCATTTGGCATAATGGGGAAGTTGAGCAGGAAGGTTCCGTTTCGCCCTACAGAATTGTAATAAGTATCCATCAGCTGAGGCAGGGTTTTCACTTTCGTATCCTCCCCGGGATGGTAAAACACAAACCGCGGGGGGCCTTCAACCGGGTGCTCGGCGAGGCGGCTCCGCCTTCCGGGATCGTGGCCGCCTCGGGTGGCAATCACGGACTGGCCGTCGCCTACGTCGGTCGCGAGCTGGGGATCCCGGTCACGGTGTTCGTACCGGAGGTGACGCCCCAGGTCAAGCGGCGCCGGATCGCCGAGCAGGGGGCGGATGTGGTGGTGGCCGGAGCCATCTACGACGAGGCGCTCGCCGTCTCACGGCACCACCTCGCGGAGACGGGTGGGCTCGAGGTACACGCCTACGACCACCCGCTGACGGTGGCCGGTCAGGGCACCATGGCGCGAGAGCTCGACGAACAGGCCCCGGATCTCGATGCAGTGCTCGTCGCCGTGGGTGGTGGCGGCCTGATCGGGGGTGTTGCGGCGTGGTTCGAGGGTCGTGCCCGGGTCGTCTCGGTCGAACCCCGGTCGATCCCGGCGATGGCGCGGGCGCTCGAGGCGGGAGCGCCGGTCGAGGTGGACGTGTCGGGTCTGGCCGCCGACTCCCTGGGGGCGCGCCGGATCGGTGACGTCCCGTTTGCCATAGCCTCGCGATTCGTCGACGAGGCGGTGCTCGTCTCGGACGACGACATTCGCGCGGCCCAGCGATGGCTGTGGGACCAGGTCCGCATCGTCGCGGAGCCGGGAGGCGCCACCGCCTTCGCCGCGCTGCTGTCCGGTGCCTACCGGGGCCCGGCACGTGAGCGGCTGGCGGTCGTGGTGTGCGGGGCGAACACGGATCCGGCCACGGTCACCGCTCACGGGTGAGATTGCGCGCCAGCATCGGGTCGGTGGGGGCGAGCAGGAGGGCGGCGTCGTCATGGCACATCCAGAGGTCCGGCGTCACCCGCCACCAGACGTGGGAGGCGAAGGCAGCCAGGTGGCGGCGGCCCGACCCGGCAGGAGCCCGGTAGACGAGCACCCGGTCGGAGGGTGCCGAGACGGCCGGCACCTCACCGACCAAGTCGAAGCTCCCGAACGCGGCGGCCATGCCCTCGTCGGGGGTGAGCCGACGGCCTTTCCCGAACCACTCGACTGCGCCGCAGGTCGGGCACGCCACCACCTCGACCGTTCCCGCCCGGAGCGGCCGGTGGGTGCACGAGGAGTCCTGGGTCCACTGCATGGTCCCACCATGGCGGACACCTGTGACAGAAAGCCGGGGTGCTACTCGGCCTCGTCGGCGGGTTCCTCGGCTCGGGCGCCGGGTATCAGCACGAGGGGAACGAGCGTCCGCTCCATGACCCGGGCCGAGACGCTGGCCCACGCCTCCTCACCGAACAGGCGCTTGGTGGCACCCATGACGATGAGATCCGCCCCCGAGGCCCGGGCCTGGGAGACGATCGCCTCGGCGGGATCGTAGCCCTCGACGAAGGCCACCGCAGGCACCCTCCCGGAGGCCCGTAGGGCGGCGACGATGGGTTCGACCACCCGGCGGCCCCGCTCCTCGAGGTAGCCGAGCGCCATCATCTGGGCGGTGTCCGTCTCCCATCCGCGGTCGTCGAGGAACGAACGGCGCTCCTCCTCATCCATCGTCTGGAGGAAGGTCCTCGGCACCTCGATCACCGTCATCACCGTCACCACTCCCTCGGCACCGAGCAGGCGGTCGCAGAGGTCGACGACCGGAGCCGGCCTCAGCACGCCGGTGGTGGCGACGAGCAGGTGCACGTCCGGCAGGTTAGGACCGGATCGGTATCGAATGCCTGTCGGTACCCTGCCGGGCGACCGAGGAGGTGGGCGTGGCCCGACCCGACGACGAGACGCTGAACAAGGTGACGTGGAAGATCCCCAATGCACTGGCCCTGGTCGGCTCGCGCCACGGCGACCAGTGGAACGCCATGACGACGTCGTGGATCACCCAGGTTTCGATGGACCCGGTGCTCGTCGCCGTGGCGGTCGACAACAAGGCGCTGACCCACCGTCTCATCGGTGAGGGGGGCGGTTTCACGGTCAACCTGTGGTCGGCTAACGACACCCGGGTCTTCGTCAAGTTCTCGAAGCCGGCGACGAGGGACGGAGACACGCTCAACGGCCGGCCGGTGCGGAGCGGCGTGACCGGGTCGCCGATCTTCGAGGAGGCGATCGCCTGGATGGACTGCGAGGTCCGGCACGCCATCGACTTCGGCACCCACACGCTCTTCGTCGGCGAGGTCGTGGACGCCGGTATCAACGACGACGACGAGCGGGCCGCGGCCATGAGCGACACGAGGATGAAATACGGTGGCGTGAAGCGCGGAGGGCACTGAGCCCTCCCGAGCGAACCGTGGGCCGGGGACCACGATCTGTGTGTTCCCCAGCCCTGGGTTGGTCCGTACAATCGCTGCCCCGAACCAGGAGTGTGCATGGAGGTCCGAGTCGACGGCAGGGTGGCGCTGGTCACCGGTGCCAGCCGGGGGATCGGGCAGGCGACGGCGGTCGAGCTCGCCCGCAGCGGCGCGGCCGGCGTGGTCATCACCTCGCGCAAGCCCGAGAACGTCGAGGAGTCCATCCGCGAGATCGTGGCGGCCGGGATCGCCCCCGACCTGATGCACGGCATTGCCGCCCGCGCCGACGACGATGCCGCCGCCGACCGGGCGGTGCGGGAGACGATCGAGCGGTTCGGCGCCTGCGACATCCTCGTGAACAACGCCGGCACCAACCCGTCGCCGGGTGCGCTGACCGAGGTGGACCTCGGCGCGGTGGACAAGACCTGGGCCGTGAACCAACGGGCGCCGCTCGTGTGGTCGCGTGAGGCCCACCGGCAGTGGATGGCCGAGCACGGCGGTGTGATCGTCAACGTGGCTTCGGTCGGGGGGATCCGCCCGGCTCCGATCCTGGGCGCCTACAACATGTCCAAGGCCGCCCTCATCTACATGACGCATCAGCTCGCCTTCGAGCTCGCCCCGAAGGTCAGGGTCAACGCGGTCGCGCCGGGAATCGTCAAGACCAAGCTGGCCGAGCTGCTGTGGCGCAACGACGAGCCGTCGGCTGCCGCCACACATCCGCTCGGGCGGTTGGGCGAGCCCGAGGACGTGGCCTGGGCGATCACCTATCTGTGCTCGGATCAGGCCCGGTGGCTCACCGGGGTGATCCTCCCGGTCGACGGCGGGGTGACCGGCGCCTCCGGGTCGCTGGCCTGATCGCCCGTGGGTCACCCGGCACCCGACCCCGATCTGGCGCTGGCCTACCTGTCGGGCCGGGAGAACGCTGCGCCTCTCTTCCGCGAGGCCTCCCGGCTTCGGGACGAGGGCAAGGGCCGCATCATCACCTACAGCCGCAAAGTGTTCGTTCCCCTCACGACCCTCTGCCGTGACCGCTGCACCTACTGCACCTTCGCCAAGCCCCCGGGGGCGGGGGGCGTCTACCTGGAGCCGGGCGAGGTGATGGCGATCGCCGGAGCCGGGCAGACGCGGCGGTGCACCGAGGCCCTGTTCACGCTCGGGGACCGGCCGGAAGCCCGCTGGCCGCAGGCTCGGGAGTTCCTCGCCCGTCACGGCCACACCACGACCCTCGGGTACGTCGCCGCCATGACCGAGCGGGTGATGCGGCAGTCCGACCTCTTCCCCCATGCCAACCCGGGAGTGATGGACGATCGGGAGGTGCTGGCGCTCCGGCCCTCGAACCCGTCGATGGGTCTGATGCTGGAGAACGTCTCGCCGCGGCTCATGGAACCCGGGATGCCCCACCATGGTTCACCCGACAAGGACCCCGCCGTCCGTCTCGCCACCATCGAGGCCGCCGGGAGGGCCCGGGTGCCGTTCACCTCCGGCATCCTGGTCGGCATCGGCGAGACGAACGACGAGATCATTGCCTCGTTGCTGACCCTGGCCGAGCTGCACCGGCGGTGGGGCCACCTCCAGGAGGTGATCGTCCAGAACTTCCGGGCCAAGGCCGACACGAGGATGCGGGGGCATGCCGAGCCGGTGCCCGCCTGGTTCGCCCGGGTGGTCGCAGTCGCCCGCTGGCTCCTCGGCCCGGAGATGAACGTCCAGGTCCCTCCCAACCTCACCGAGCGGTTCGAGCGGTATCTCGACGCCGGCATCAACGACTGGGGCGGGGTGTCGCCGATCACGATCGACTGGGTCAACCCGGAGGCGCCCTGGCCACACCTCGACGAGCTGCGCCGCCGAACCGAGGCTGCCGGGTTCCGTCTCATGCCCCGCCTCCCGGTCTATCCCGAGTTCATCGACGCCGGGTGGCTCGACCCGGGCGTGCTCGCCAAGGTCCGGTCGGCCGTCGACGGCGACGGGTACGCTCTCGCTCCTCAGCTGGAAGGTGTCTCCGGATGACCACCGTCACGTTCTGCCGGGTGCGCCCGGCCTCCCGGATCACGCCGTCCACCGCCGCCAGCCGGCGCCAGGAGGGGACGTCGGTCCTCGAATCGCCCTCGCTCACAGAAGCCGACGTGGTCGCCGCCCTCGCCGAGGGGATGCACCCCGTGTCGCTTGGGATCGGTGTGGTCGAACCCCTCGCCTGGGTCGTGGGCCCGGCGGAGGCGGTCGAGCTGGCGGACCGTGGTGTTCCCGGATGGCGGCTCGCCGTGGCCGACGAGGGATCCTGGGAGGAGACCCTCGACGCCCTGGCCCGGTCGGAGGCGAGGTACCTTCGCAGTCGCCGCTCGAAGGTCCGGCAGCTGGCTCGGAGGGTGGACCTCCCCGGGCTGGCGGTGCGGGTGTCGGTGTTCGTCGACAACGTCGACCAGGCTCTGGCGGCGGTCGAGGCGGGAGCGGGCGACCTCCTGCTCCGCGACTGGGACGTCGACCGGATCGGCCGTCTGCGCGACGCCCTGCCCGGACTCCTGGTCGAGCGGACCGGCCTCCCGCCGGGGGTCGGGATCGACGAGGCGAGGGAGGTCCTCCCTGCCGAGCTCTTCACGGTGTGGCTGGCCCGCGTCGACGGGGCGGGTGTCGCCCGACCCGGCCACGGGTGGGCCCCGGGGGTCGACGCGCCGGTGCCGGTGCCCGGCTCGAGGCTCTCGGCCCGGTGGGTCGATCTCGCCTGGATCGACGGAGGTCCCCCTGAAGGGCTGGCCGGCGCCGGGGATCTGGCACCCGTGCTCGAACGGTCGCTGGAGGGGACCCCCCCGACCCGGGACGAGGTGGAGGCTCTCTTCTCGGCGCACGGGGATCAGGTGGACGCCGTGGCCTGGACCGCCGACCACCTGCGCCGGCGGGCGGTGGGCGACACCGTCACCTACGTCGTCAACCGGAACATCAACTACACCAACCTCTGTTACTTCCGCTGTGGGTTCTGCGCCTTCTCGAAGGGGCCGCGGAGCCTCAACCTGCGCGGTGATCCCTACCTCATGGGCCTCCCCGAGATCGTCCGATGGGCCCGCGAGGCCGCCGAGCGGGGGGCAACCGAGGTGACCCTTCAGGGAGGCATCCATCCCGAGTTCACCGGCGAGTTCTACGTGGGGGTGGTCGAGGCGATCAAGGCCGAGCTTCCCGACCTCCACATCCACGGGTTCACGCCGCTCGAGGTGTGGCAGGGTGCCGCCACGCTCGGCGTCGGGGTCCGCGACTTCCTCATTCGCCTCCGCGACGCCGGGTTGGGGACGCTACCGGGCACCGCCGCCGAGATCCTGGACGACGAGGTCCGTCGGCACCTCTGCCCCGACAAGATCCGTACCTCCCAGTGGTCGGACGTGATGGTCACGGCGCATGAGCTCGGGTTGCGGGCAACCGCCACCATGATGTTCGGCCACATCGACCATCCCCGGGCCTGGGCGAACCATCTCGAGGTGATCCGGCGGATCCAGCGCAGGACCGGGGGTTTCACCGAGTTCGTGCCACTCCCCTTCGTGCACATGGGCTCGCCCATCTTCTTGCGGGGGCGGGCCCGGCCCGGTCCCACCTGGGACGAGGTGGTCCTCGTCCATGCGGTGGCCAGGGTCGCCTTCGACGGGCTCATCCCCAACATCCAGGCCTCCTGGGTGAAGCTCGGCCTCGACGGCGGTGCCCGCCTGCTCGACGCCGGGTGCAACGACCTGGGCGGCACGCTCATGGGCGAGATCATCACCCGCGCAGCCGGGGCGTCCCACGGCCAGGAGGTCACCCCGGCCGAGTTCGAGTCGGCCATCGGCCGGACGGGCCGTCTCGCCGCCCGCCGGACGACGCTCTACGAGATCCTCCAGCCGACCTGAACCGGTGCACGCCCGTCAGATCGCGCGCTCGAGCGGGTAGCCGGGGCGGCCGCGGGCGAGCCAGTCCTCGAAGGCGGCCTCGGTCCCGACGTCGTGACCGGCTCCCTGGGACATCACGTACCGGTGGTGGAGCAGGTCGCAGTAGGCCTGGACCGGGTCGACCAGTCCGACCACCTCCGACAGCCTCTGAAGCCACGGTTCGAAGATGTCCACCCGCCACCGCACGGCCGCCACGTGCTTGCCCGTTGCGGTCTCCCCTCCCAGGGCTGCCTGGTGATACTGGAGGTCGGCCAGGATATGGCGGGCCTGGTGTCCGAGCACGTCGAGCCCCGTGAGCTCCTTCAGCCGGTTGACGTGGAAGTTGCGACCGCCGACCCGCGGCTGGACCCGGAGCCGGGAGGCCTCGGAGCCGGCGGGCACGAGGTCGACCTCCGTCACCTCGAAACCCAGCTCGTTGAGGCGGTCGACGGCCTCCTGGATGCGATAACGCTCGTCGGCTCTGACGACGACGTCGCGATTGAGCTCGTCCCAGAGGTTGCGGTACCGACCGGCGATGTCGATGCCCAGCTCGAGGTCGGCCGCGTCGACGTCGTGGCCCGCCCGGGCGGCGATGTCGGCCATCCCGCCGGCCACGTTCTCGATCATGATCTCGAGGTCCTCCTCGCGCTGACCGGTGCTGAGCGCGCCATCCTCGACCACGAACGCCGTCTCGGCGTCGACCATGATCGTCTCGATCGCCTCGGCGTCGTAACGGTACAGCACGTTCGACAGCGAGCAATCGCCCCAGAAGCATCCGGCGAGGTGTAGCTCGACGAGGAGACCGGCGAAAGCATCCAGCATCTGGGACCGGCGGGCCCCGAACCCAGAGCCTTCGACCAGTTCCCGATACGAGAAGGAGAACTGCTCGTACTCGGTGATGAGGGCCGCCGACAGCTCCTCGTGGGGGTCGGTCGAGCGGTCGGTTACCAGCCCCACCGGGCTCACGGCCGGGGCCCCCTTCGACTCCAGGGAGCGGAGGACGGTGTAGTCACGCCGGGCGGCCCGCTCCGGGAGCTCTTTGATGGCGTAGATGCTGCCCGGGTACTGCAGGAACCGCACCTCGTGGCGGGAGATCCCCTTCGGTAGCCAGATCAGGCGGGGGTCCTGCCATCCGACGAGGGACGTCTCCCAGGGCAGGTCGAGGAAGTCGGGGTGGCCGGCGCGGATGCTGAACTCGGGCATCGTCGCCGGCAGGGTACCGTTGGGCTCGTGGACGGCCCGGAGCGCATCGAGGTGGCCGGGGGTCGGGTCGTGCGGCTCCAGTGGCCCGACGGCCTCGACCAGGAGATCCCGGTCGGCCTGCTGCGGAAGGCCTGCGCCTGCGCCGACTGCCGGGAGGTCCATGGAGCGGGCCGGATTCGGCTCCAGGTGGTGGATCCGACACCACCGACTATCGACGATGCTCGCCTGGTGGGCGGGTACGGCATCAACTTCGTGTTCGGCCCCGACGGGCATCGCACCGGTATCTTCACCTGGCGCCAGCTCCGGGAGTTGCAGGAGGATCGGCGCGGCACGGCGTGAGCCGGGGCCGGTACGATCCGCGAGTGTCGCTCGAGGTCGAACTGGGGTTTCCGGCGAGCCCGGACCGGGTGTTCCGCCTCTTCTCTGACCCCGAGGTCGTCACGGCCAAGTACGAGTCGGCCGGAGCCACGGGCGTCACCCTCGACGAGTGCGGCCCCGATGGGACCGGGTTCCGGCTGACGACCACCCGCACCGTCGCGTCGCCCGTCCCCGCCTTCGCGGCCAAGCTGCTCCCTTCCCGCAACACGATCACCCAGACGGAGCGTTGGGGACCGGAGGTGGACGGAGCGCGGGCCGGGGAGTGGGAGGTCTCGGTTCATGGGGTCCCGATCCGCATGCGCGGGTCGATGTCGCTGACCGGCGACGACGGCTCGACCCGATATCGGGTGAGCGGCGAGGTCACGGTGGGTATCCCCCTCATCGGACGGCGCCTGGCCGGTTTCGTCGTCGAGGACCTGGAGGCCAAGCTCGCCTCCGAGCACCGGTTTGGCACGGCCTGGCTGGGTGGGGCGAAGTGACCCGTGAGCGCTTCACCGGGGCGGATGCAGCATGGCTGCGGATGGAACGGCCGCACAGCCCGATGGTGATCGTCGGCTTCTTCGAGCTCGACCGTCCTATCGATGTCGACACGGTCCGGTCGATCATCGAGGAGCGCCTCCTCGTGTACGAGAGGTTTCGACAGCGGGTGGAGGAGAACGGCCGCGGCCGCCCGTGGTGGGTCGAGGACGAGCAGTTCGACATCGCCCACCACGTTTTCCGGGCGAGGATCGTCGAGCCGGTGGGTCCTCGCGCCTTCAACACCTACGTCGATCACCTCGCCAGTGCGTCCTTCCTGGGAGATCGGCCGATGTGGGAAATGCACGTCGTCGAGCGCCTCGGCCGGGGGTCGGCGATCGTCGCCAAGCTCCATCACAGCATCGCCGATGGGATCGCCCTCATGCAGGTGCTCCTCTCGATCTGTGACGACGTGGAGCCCACCGCCCGGGAGCATCGCCGTCGCCACCGATGGGGACGGGTGGGCGCCGGCGTGGAAGTGATCGGCCGTGAAGCATGGCAGGTGGCCCGACGGCCTCGCCGCCTCGCCGAGCTCGCGGGCGAGGCGATCGGGTTCGCCGGCGCCACCGCCCGCCTGGCACTCCTCCCGCCCGATCCCCGGACGTCGCTGAAGAGCCCATTGTCGGGTGTCAAGCGCACATCGTGGTCCGAGCCGATCCCGCTCGACCGGCTCCGCGACATCGGGCGCCCGCTGCGGGCGACGGTGAACGACGTGATGCTCACGGCGATGAGCGGGGCCCTGAGAGATCACCTGCTGGAGCAGGGCGAGCGCCTCCACCGGGACGTGCGGGCGATGGTGCCGTTCAACCTGCGGCCCCCGGAAGTCGGCCGGCCGCTCGGCAACCGGTTCGGGCTGGTGCTTCCGGCTCTGCCGGTGGGGCTCGACGATCCGATCGCCCGCCTCCACCGGGTCCAGGAGCGGATGGCACAGATCAAGGACACGCCGGAAGCCTCGGCGGCGTTCTCGATCCTCACCGTGATGGGCCTGAGCGGGTGGGCGGTCGAGTCGCTCCTCGTCAGGTTCTTCGGCACGAAATCGAGCGCCGTGATGACCAACGTGCCGGGTCCGTCCGAGCGGCTCCGCTTCGCCGGTCGGCGGGTGGAGCGGATCATGTTCTGGGTGCCACAAGCCGGCGGCATCGGGCTGGGCGTCAGCCTGCTCAGCTACGCCGGGTCGGTGACGGTCGGGATCCTGGGGGACACCGCCCTTCTCGAGGACCCGACCGAGCTGGTCGCGCGGTTCTACGACGAGCTCGACGTGCTCGGGGCGCTGGTCGCCGGCTGAGCCCTGCGCCCACCACCCGAAATACCGGATCCGGGGGCTTCGCCGCCGTACTCTCCCGCGCCATGCAGTGGCTGCGACGGATGCTGGTGGTGCTTTTCGGGATGGAGCCCCGGACGCCGGTCGGGTCGTCGTCGGCCCCGCGGAGGGGCGTCACGTTCACCCCCGGGCCCTGATCCCACCTCCGGTCCGTCGTCAGGCTCGCCGCCCCGCGTGTGACTAGCCCGACCGGGGACGTCGGCGATGAGCCTCGGGGATGCACCGTCTCCGGTCGATCTGTGGAGTGACTCGTACCGATCACGACCCAGGCGACCGGAGACGTCGATGCAATGCCGGGAGTGTCGCCAACGTGCGACCCACCTCGTGCCGTCCGGCGTGGTGTGCGGACGGCACGCCATCGAGGCCTTCGCCGATCAGGATCCCCGCACCGGGCCAGTTTGGGCGCCGGTAGCCCTCACCGAGCCCGGCCTCGGTCAGCCGATCGGCCGGCCCGCCTTCACGACGACAGCGACGAGAGCCGAGTCGGGTCGGTAGGCGAGGTGGGCGGGACCGGGGGCGTCGAGGACGACGAGGTCCGCCTTGGCTCCGGGTGACAGTGTGCCTGCGTCGGGGATGCCGAGAGCGAGCGCCCCGCCCCGGGTGGCGGCCCAGGTCGATTGCTCGACGGTGAGCCCCAACAGCGAGCACCCGAGCGCCACGACCAGCGGCATGGTCTCGAGATAGGACGAGCCCGGGTTGCAGTCGGTGGCCAGGGCCACGGTCACGCCGGCCTCCCACAGCATCCGCGCGGGTGGGGGAGGGGTGCGGAGCTGGAGGCTGACCCCGGGGAGGAGCACGGCAGCCACCCCGGCCCGGGCCAGGGCCTCGGCGTCGGCCTCGGTGGCGTGGTCGAGGTGGTCGACCGATCGCACCCCGAGCTCTGCTCCGAGCCCGGCGGCGCCGGTCCGGGCCAGCTGCTCGGCATGGAGGCGAAGATCGAGCCCCAGCCGGCGCCCGGCACCGAGGATCCGGCGGGTCTCGTCGAGGTCGAAGGCACCTCGGTCGCAGAACACGTCGCAGGCGGCGGCGTGCGGGGCACAGGCGGGCAGGATCGAGTCCACGATCTCGTCGACGTATGCCTCCCGGTCGGCCAGCCGGTCGGAGGGGATGGTGTGGGCGAGGAACGTCGGGACGACGTCGATCCCGGTCTCGGTGGCGAGCCGTCCGGCGACCCGCAACAGGCGGAGCTCGGTCTCGAGGTCGAGGCCGTACCCCGACTTGACCTCCACGGTGGTGGTGCCGTTCGCCAGCATGCGCCGAGCGCGGGCGGTGGCCCCCGCCAAGAGTTGGTCCTCGGATGCCTCCCTCGTCGCCTGCACCGTCGAGAGGATGCCGCCGCCTGCGGCGAGCAGCTCCTCGTATGACGCCCCTCGGAGTCGCGCCTGGAACTCCCCGGCCCGGTCACCGGCGAAGACGACGTGGGTGTGGGCGTCGACGAACCCCGGGAGCACGCATCCACCGGCGGCATCCAGCACCTCGCCACCGGTGTCGGGGGCCTCCTCGGCCGGGCCTGCGAACACGACCCTGCCATCCCGGATCACGACGGCGGCATCCGCCACGGTGCCAAGCAGGCCGGTGCCGAGCTCGGGCCGGTTCGTGACGAGGAGCCCGATCCCCCGGATGGACAGGTCGTTCACGCCGGACCCATCGGGACCCTCACCCCTCGGTCCGCGGCCACGTCCCTGGCGCGGGCGTACCCGGCATCGGCGTGTCGCAGCACCCCCATCGCCGGGTCGTTGGTGAGGACCCGCTCGAGGCGCCCGGCGGCGTCGTCGGTGCCATCCGCCAGCACCTGGGCGCCGGCGTGGATGGACTTGCCCATGCCCACACCGCCGCCATGGTGGACGGCGACCCAGGCTGCCCCGGACGAGACGTTGACGAGGGCGTTGAGGATCGGCCAGTCGGCGACCGCGTCCGAACCGTCGGCCATCGCCTCGGTCTCGCGGTAGGGGGAGGCGACCGAGCCCGAGTCGAGATGGTCGCGACCGATCACGATGGGCGCCGAAACCGTCCCGCTCCGAACCAGGTGGTTGAAGGCTGCGCCGGCCCGGTCCCGCTCGCCGTACCCGAGCCAGCAGATCCGGGCCGGGAGGCCCTGGAAGTGGACGTGGCGCCGGGCCAGCTCGAGCCATCGGCCCAGGGTCCGGTCGTCGGGGAAGAGCTCGGCGAGGGCGACGTCGGTCGCCGCGATATCGGCCGCGTCACCGGACAGCGCCACCCAGCGGAAGGGCCCCAGCCCCTCGCAGAAGAGCGGGCGGATGTAGGCGGGCACGAACCCGGGGTAGGCGAAGGCGCCGTCGAATCCGCCCAGGACCGCTTCGCCCCGCAGGTTGTTGCCATAGTCGAAGACCTCGGCGCCGGCCGCCTGGAACTCCACCATCGACCGGCAGTGCTCGGCCATGGCCCGTCTGGCCTGTGTCACGTACTGGCCGGGATCGGCCCGCCGCAGCTCGAGCGCCGCCTCCAGGGTGAAGTGGTTGGGCACGTATCCGTGGAGGGGGTCGTGGGCCGAGGTCTGGTCGGTGACGACGTCGATCTCGACACCCCGGCCCAGGACCTCGGGGAACACGTCGGCGGCGTTGCCGACGAAGCCGACCGAGAGGGGGCGCCGCTCCCGCTTGGCTGCCTCGGCAAGCTCGAGCGCCTCGTCGAGCGATCCTGCCTGCTCGTCGAGGTATCCGGTCTCGAGGCGGCGCCCGAGCCGGTAGGGGTCGACGTCGCAGATGAGGCAGACACCTCCGTTCATCGTGACGGCGAGGGGTTGGGCGCCCCCCATCCCTCCCAACCCTGCGGTCAGCGTGAGCGTGCCGGCGAGCGAACCACCGAACCGCTGGTCGGCGACGGCGGCGAGGGTCTGATAGGTCCCCTGGAGGATGCCCTGGGTGCCGATGTAGATCCACGAGCCGGCGGTCATCTGCCCGTACATCATGAGCCCGGCCGCCTCCAGCTCCCAGAAGTGGCTCCACGTCGCCCACTCCGGCACCAGCAGCGAGTTGGCGATGAGGACCCGGGGGGCGGACGGCTGGGTCCGGAGGATCCCCACCGGCTTGCCCGACTGGACGAGGAGGGTCTCGTCGTCCTCGAGATCGAGAAGCGACGCGACGATCGCGTCGAAGGCATCCCACGAGCGGGCGGCCCGGCCGGTGCCGCCGTAGACGACCAGGTCGTCGGGGTTCTCTGCGACCTCGGGGTCGAGGTTGTTCTCGAGACAGCGGAGTGCCGCCTCCTGCAGCCAGCCCTTGGCCCGGAGCGTGGAGCCCCTGGCGGCGCGGATCGGACGGGGACCGGACACGTGCATCACCTCCGTCGACGTTCCCACGGTATCGCCCCGGGCACGGGGCGCGTGACGCTGGACGCGTCACGGGGCCGGGGGAGACCCCCGGTTCCGCTCGGAGAACCCGGCGACCGCCGAGAGGAGTGCGGTCGCATATGCGTCCACCGTCACACCGGCCGGGTCTCGGGCCGGGTCGACCTCGACGAAGTCAATCGCGGTCACCGCCCGGCGGGCGCCACATCGGCGGACGGCGAGGGCGAGTTGGCGGACGCCCATCCCTCCGGGTCTGGCACCGGGGCAACCCGGTGCGACGGCGGAGTCGAGCACGTCGAGGTCGACGTCGACGTAGATGTGCTCACACCGGCGCTCGAGCTCGTCCAGTGCCACTGCCACCACATCGTCGATTCCCCACGTCTCCACATCGGACATCGTGTGGATCGTGATCCCGGCGTCCTCACACCAGCGCCGGTAGGGGAGCGAGTTGGCGAACGAGTGGATCCCGATCTGGCTGACATGGGCGCCGGGGAGGCCGTCCTCCTCGATGAGGCCGCGCACGTGGGTGGCGTTCGTGGGTCCCCGGTCGAGGGTCCGGACATCGTGATGCGCATCGAAGGTGAGGAGACCGATTCGCGAGAGATCCCCGCCCCCGGTGGCCCGCACGAGTGGGCGGGTGATGGCGTTGTCGCCACCGAGGTAGAGAGCGAGTGCGGCCGGCTCGGGTCCGACGGCAGCTTCGACCGCGGCGGGCATCGCCCACATGTCGAGATGGTCGACCGCCAGATCACCCCGGTCGGCGATCCGCACGGGGTCGAGGTCGATGTCCCACTCGCCGTGGAAGGTCGAAAATCGCGACAGGGCTGACCGGACCGCGGCGGGGGCGGCGGCGGCGGCCGAAGGGGTGAGGGAGGCCGAGGACGTGGGGACCCCGACCACGAGCACATCGGGCTCCGGATGGCCTCGGGCCAGCCAGCGGTCGGCCCGAGGCCAGGAGGGGTCCTCGATCGCCACGCCGCCGAGGCTACCGGCCGCCGAGGCCGGCGCGAAGCCTACTTTCAGAGATTCTTGATATTCAGATGGTATGAACGTAGAGTCACGCCTCTTCTCATTCAGAGCCGCTGAATGAGAACCGGAGGAGTGGTCATGACCAACGTGTTGCTCGCCCGGGATCTCCACGACGCAGGGGTGCGGGAGCGACGGCCGCTCGAGCGCTGGGAGCCCCGCACGAGCCGGCGGAGGGCGCGATGACCCCCGACCCTGCCGAGGTCTACGAGATCGAGGATGTCGAGACGTTCGAGATGCTCGCGGATCCCACCCGGATGGAGATCCTCGAGCGCCTCTTCGAGCCGGCCTCCGTGGGCGAGGTCGCCGACGACATGGGGGTGCCGCGGACCCGCCTGTACCACCACGTGAACCTGCTCGAGGACGCCGGGATGATCCGGGTGGTCGACACCCGCCGGCGGGGGGCGATGGAGGAGAAGATCTATCGGGTGACCGCCCTCTCGTTCCGTCCCTCGCGGGCCTTCCTGGCCGGGGCCCAGCCGCGGGCGGCGGCGGCGGCGGTGGTCGACTCGCTCTTCGCCGTCACCCGGGCCGACGTCGTCCGGTCGTTCGACCGGGGAGTGGCGAGCTTCGACCAGACCGGTGAGCGCCGGTCCTTGATGATGACCCGCTCGCTGCAGCGCCTTACCGACGAGCGCCGGGACGCCCTGGTGCGGGAACTCGAGGAGGTGCTCGCACGATACGACGACGACGACCCGGATGGCCGGCCCGTGGGTGTGGTCGCCCTCGTCTACCCGAGCTCGCGGCGTCTCCCGTGAAAGACCTCCTCCGTCTCCGCGACTTTCGCCTGCTCTGGATGGGCCAGGTCACGTCGAACTTCGGCGATGCCCTCACCAATCTCGCCCTGCTCATCACCGCCCAGCGCCTCACCGGCTCGGTGGCCGCGGTGGCCTCGACGGCTATTGCGGTGGCGCTCCCGCAACTCCTGTTCGGTCCCGTGGCGGGTGTGTACATCGACCGTTGGAATCGGAAGGTCGTGATGATCGCCTCGGACCTGGTCCGGGGTGTGCTCGTCCTGGGCTTCGTCGTCATCGACGACCCCGACCAGTTGTGGCTGCTCTACGGGCTCGCCTTCCTGCAGGCGACGGTCGGGACCTTCTTCAACCCGGCCAAGAGCGCCTTCGTACCGGTCATCGTCGGCGAGGAGCGACTCCTCGCCGCCAACTCCGTGGGTGAGACCTCCCGGGTGGTCGCCATGCTGGCCGGTACGGCTTTCGCCGGGCTGATGGCCGGGCTCGGCGACCTCCTCCGGGTCGTCTTCGTCGTCGATGGTCTCACCTTCGTGGCCTCGGGGCTCCTCGAGATGCGCATCGCCGCCGACGGCCGGCCGGAGGGAGCGCCCTCCCACCGGCGAGTGGTGGCGGACCTCGGAGCTGGGCTCCGATTCGTCGCATCGTCCAGGACCCTGGTCGGGGTGGTCGTCGGGGGTGCGGTCCTCATGTTCGGGCTCGGGGCGGTCAACGTGCTCCTCGTCCCGTTCGTGGTCGACGAGCTCGCGCTGTCCGAGGCGTGGTTTGGTGTGCTCGAAGGCGCTCAGGTCACCTCGATGGTGATTGCGGGCGGCCTCATGGTCATGCTGGCCCGGCGGCTGCGTCCGACCACCATCGTGACCGTCGCCCTGGCGGGTGTCGGCGTGGTGGTGGCGGCGGTCGCTCTCGTGGCCGGCCCCTGGCAGCTCGTGCTGGCGCTCTTCGCGGCCGGGTGGTTCGTCACCCCGCTCCAGGCTTCGGTGTCGACCCTCGTTCAGTCGGAGGTCGCCGGGGAGATGCGAGGGAGGGTCGGATCGTTGCTCGGCACGGTGCTGACGTCGGCGAACGTCGCCTCGATGGCGGCCGCCGGGGCGGCAGCTTCGCTGCTGGGGATACGCGGGGTGTTCGTGGCTGCCGGCGCCGTTGCCGTGCTGGCCGCTCTGCTCACGGCCGTCCTGTTCCGGGAGGTGCCTCTCCCGGCGGTCGCTCGTCCTTGAGGTCGCGACCCATGAGGTCGATGACACCCTGACGGGGATCCTTTCCCTCGTAGAGCGTCCGGTACACCTGAGCGGTGATGGGCATCTCGACCCCCAACCGGAGGGTGAGCTGGTGCGCCGCCACAGAGGTCTTGGCCCCTTCGGCCACCTCCCTGGTCGATGCGATGATCTCCTCGAGGGTGCGTCCCTTGCCGATCTCGATGCCGAGGCTCCGGTTGCGGGACAGCGCACCGGTGCACGTGAGGACCAGGTCCCCGATCCCCGACAGCCCTGCGAAGGTCATCGGGTTCCCGCCGAGGGCCACGCCGAGTCGAGCGAGCTCGGCGAGGCCGCGCGTGACGATCGCCGCCCTGGTGTTGGTGCCGAAGCCAAGGCCGTCGGCGATCCCGGCCGCGATCGCGATCACGTTCTTCAGCGCGCCACCCAGTTCGACGCTCACCACGTCGTCGGTGGAGTAGACCCTGAAGGACTCGCTCGAGAAGAGGTCCCTGACCTGGCGGGCGCTCCCGGCGTCGGAGCTGGCGGCCACCACCGCAGTGGGATGCCGGGCCGCTACCTCCCGGGCGAAGGAGGGGCCGGACAGGGCGACCACGTGCTCGGTGAGCCGTCCCGGCATCACCTCCTGCAGCACTCCGCTGGGGAGGAGACCGGTGTCGACCTCGATTCCCTTCGAGAGCGAGACGAACAGGCCGACATCCGGGGGGTCGCCTCGCAGCCGGCCGAAGACCTCGCGGATGTGCTGGGTGGGCACCGCGCTCACCAACACGTCGGCGCCCTCGACGGCCGCGGGCAGGTCGTCGTGAGCCACGAGCAGGGGGTCCAACTCGACCCCCTGCAGGAAGAGCGGGTTCTCGTGTCGGGTGTTGATGCCCTCCACCACCTCGGGCTCGAGCGCCCAGATCGCGGTGGGGATGCCCTGGAGGACGAGGTGGTTGGCCATGGCCGTTCCCCACGACCCGGCTCCGATCATGGCCACCGCACCCCGTTCCCGACCCATCATCCGAGGGTACCGTCACCGGCTCCGGCCGGCGCGTAGAAGCCGAGCTACCGAGCCTTTCCACGCGTGAGGTGGGGTTCTCCCGGGGCCCTTCTACCATCCTCGTCATGTGGTCGAGACCAGCTCGGGCGGCGATCGCGATCCTGGTCGGGACGGCCTCGGCCTGCTCGGCTGCAGCCGGTATCACGGTGACCGAAGCCCGCACCCCGGTCCCGCCGACCGACCGGGTCGCCGCCGTGTACCTCACGATCACGAACGGCGGTGCCCAGGACGACGTGTTGACCGGTGTGACATCGGATGTGGCCGAGGCCGTCGAGTTGCACGAGACCGTCATCTCGGACGGGACCGCCGGGATGCGTCCGGTCGAGGCGCTCGACATTCCGGCCGGCGCCTCGCTCGTCCTCGAGCCGGGCGGCCTGCACATCATGTTGATCGGGCTCGAGCGGGCGCTCGAGGAAGGCGACGACTTCGTGGTGACGCTCGAGTTCGCCCGGAGCGGCCCGGTCGACGTCACGGTCGAGGTCATCGCCGCCGGAGAGGGCCCCGATGGCGGGGGTCACGGGTGAGAGGCCCGGTGGCGGTCCTGGTGGCGGGTGCCGTCCTGCTCGGGGCGTGCTCTCCGACCACCACCACCGCCGCCCTCGGCGATGCCCTTCCCCTGGGATCCGACGGCTGGTACGGGATCGGCCTCGAGCAGCCGATGGCGATGCCCGACCTCGTCCTCACCGACGCTACCGGCCGGCCGTACGATCTGCGGGCCGAGACCGCCGGGCGCCCGGCGCTCCTCTTCTTCGGCTATGCCTCGTGCCCCGACATCTGCCCCGTGCACCTCTCGGTGATCGCCCAGGCGATGGATCAGGCCCGGATCTCGACCGAGCAGCTCTCGGTGGTGTTCGTCTCGGCCGACCCGGCCCGGGACACCCCCGAGCTGATGGGCGAGTACCTGGCGGCGTTCGATCCCGGGTTCGTGGGGCTCACCGGCGACCTCGACGCCGTGAAGTCGGCGATCCGCTCGTTGGGCCTCCCCGAGCCGACGTACGGTGAGCCCGACGAGCGGGGCTTCTATCTCGTCGGCCATCCGGCCGCCGTGGTGGCGTTCGATGACGCCGGGCAGGCGAGGCGCCTCTACCCGTTCGGGACCCGGCGCGCCCAGTGGGTGCACGACCTGCCGCTGCTGCTTCGGGGGGAGTCCCGATGAACGTGAGCTGGTGGTGCTCGGGTGGCAGTGGTCAGCCGTGGGAGTGGCGATACACCCCGTTCGTCGGCGTGTGGCTGTTGCTGGGGACGCTCGCCGCCCTCTACGTCCTCGCCCACCGGATCGAGGTGGGGGGCCGGTCCCACGCCCTCGACCGCCGCCGGACCACCTATCTCGTGCTCGGCCTGCTCACGCTGGCTGTCGCCAGCGAGTGGCCGCTCGGCCAGCTCGGAGCCGGGTACTCGGCGACGGTGGCGATGCTGAGGGTGATCCTCTACTCGATGGTGGCGGCCCCGTTGCTGCTGTCCTCGATCCCGCCCTGGCTGCTCCGTCATCTCATCCGCCCCAAGCCGGTCTTCGTCGTGGCGAAGGCGCTCACCCGCTGGCCGGTCGCCTTCCTCGTGTTCAACGCCACCGTCGTGATCGTCAACACACCCCTCGCCGTGGACACCTTCAAAGTCACCCAGCTGGGATCGTTCACGCTCGACATCGCCCTTCTGCTCGCCTCGCTCGTGCTGTGGTACCCGGTGTTCGGCCAGCTCGAGGAGCTGCCGCGATTGGGGGATCCCGCTCGGGCGGCCTACGTCCTCGCCCAGTCGATCATCCCCACCGGGCCCGCCTCCTTCCTCACCTTCTCCCGCTTCCCGTTGTTCCGGGTGTACGAGCTGGCACCGCCGTTCTTCGCAGGGTTCGACCCGCTCTCCGACCAGCAGGTGGCCGGAATCATGATGAAGGTGGTAGCGGGGTTCGGGCTCATCGCCTACGCCGCGGTGCTCTTCTTCAACTGGGTCAGGGACGAGCGGGAGGACACGACGTCCGTCTCGAGCGACGAGGTCCGAAGGGGACTCGACGACCTCGAACGCTGGCGTGGCACGCTCTGAGGACTGGTCCGCGGAGGCACGGCACGAGGAGGAAGGGTGAGGATGAAGCTGGGCCTGAGCGTCGGGTACTGGTCGGCCGGACCGCCGGAAGGGGTCGAAGAGCAGATCCGGGTGGCCGAGGAGCTCGGGTTCGACTCGATGTGGACGGCGGAGGCCTACGGCTCGGACGCCTTGACGCCACTGGCGTGGTGGGGTGCCTCGACCTCGCGTCTGCGGCTGGGGACGTCGATCATGCAGATGGCGGCCCGTACGCCGGCCGCCACCGCCATGGCTGCGATGACGATGGACCACCTGTCGGGTGGCCGGTTCGTGCTCGGGCTGGGTGCGTCGGGACCGCAGGTGGTGGAGGGGTGGTACGGGCAGCCGTACGCCAGGCCCCTCGCCCGAACCCGGGAGTACGTCGAGATCGTCCGGCGGATCATCGCCCGGGAGGAACGGGTGGTGTTCGACGGTGAGCACCACCGCCTGCCCTATCCCGGCGGCACCGGCCTCGGGAAGCCGCTGCGGTCGACGGTCCATCCGCTGCGCCCCGACCTGCCCATCTTTCTCGCGGCCGAAGGGCCCAAGAACGTGGCGCTGGCCGCCGAGATCGCAGACGGGTGGTTCCCGTTCTGGTTCTCGCCGGCGGCGGATGGTTTCTACCGGACAGCGCTGGCAGAGGGGTTCGGCCGGCCAGGGGCGCGTCACACCCCCGACGAGTTCGAGGTGGCCTGCCCGGTTCCGGTCGTGATCGACGAGGATGTCGAGCGCGCCGCCGACGTGGTGCGGCCCTTGCTGGCGCTGTACGTGGGGGGAATGGGCGCCAGGGGAGCCAACTTCCACTACGAGGTGCTGGCCAGGCTCGGATACGAGGCCGAGTGCGCCCGGGTCCAGCAGCTGTACCTCGAGGGCCGCAAGGACGAGGCAAAGGCGTCGATCCCGCTGGCCATGGTGGAGGACGTCGCCCTCGTCGGCCCGCTCGCCAAGGTGCGCGCCGAGCTCCCCAGGTGGGAAGAGACCGTCATCACGACGATGCTCGTGTCGGGGCCCCCGGCGATGCTGCGGACCGTGGCCTCGCTGGTGGGCTGAGGGAGACGCCGGTCAGGCGGTGCGCCAGGGCGGTCCGCTCAGATACTTCCATCCGGCATCGGGCAGCAACGTCAGCGCCGTGCCGCCCTCCGTCGCCAGATGCTCGACGGCGGCGTGGAGGATCGCCCCGGAGGAGGTGCCCACGAACAGACCCTCGGCGTGCATCGCCTCGGACACCATCTTCTCGGCGGTCGAGGTGTGGACCTCGTGACGGTGGGTCACGAGCGACAAGTCGGCGATCGGGGGCTGGAAGGGATCGTCTTGAGATCGCATCCCGCCGATCGGGTCGTCGACGAAGGGCTCCACCGAGTGGACCCGGAGTTCGGGCCAGGCTGGCACCAGGCCCCGGCTGTTCCCGGTGATCGTCCCACCGGTGCCGTAGGCGGCGAACAGGTGGTCCGGCGGCGCCGGCAGCGGCCAGTCGCGCAGGATCTCTCGTGAGGTGCCGAACAGGTGGGCGTAGACGTTCCACCGGTTCCCGTACTGGTAGAGCATGTGACCTTCACCGGCCTCGACCAGCGAGCGGGCATGGGCGATGGCGTCGTTGGGGCCTCCCTCGACCTCGATGAGCCTGGCTCCGTAGGCCCGCAGGATCTGCTTGCGTTCCTCGGTGGCGGTGCGAGGGAGGCAGATCACCATCGGGTGACGGTGGATGATGGCGAGCCGGGCCAGGCCGATCCCGGTGTTGCCGGACGTTGCCTCGATCATGGGCTGCCCCGGCCGCAGCTTGCCGTCCTCGACGGCATTGCGGAACATGTACCAGGCCGCCCGGTCCTTGATCGAGCCGGTCGGGTTGTACCACTCGAGCTTGGCGAAGAGCCGCGATCCCGCCGGTGCGAGCGAGGTGAACTCGACGAGTGGGGTGTCACCGGGGCGCACACCGGAGGGAATGGCCACGACCGCCAGGTTATTCCCTCCCGAGGATCCGACCATCGGCCCGATCCCGGATGCCGCCGGATCCGCCAGACTCGGGAGGAGCGAACCAGGAGGAGGTTTCATGGCCGACAACCGCCCGGGCATCGTGAACGGGCGTCGAGTGGCCATCGTCGACGGTGTCCGCACCCCGTTCGTGAAGTCCGGAGGCGCCTTCCGCGACCTGACCACCCTCCGGCTGTCCCAGATCGTGGTCGCCGAAGTGCTCGCCCGGAGCGGGGTCGACCCCGGACGGGTCGACCGGGTGGTGTTCGGGAGCGTGGTCCAGGACGTGTCGTCGCCGAACCTCGCCCGCGAGATCGTGCTGTCGTGTCCCTTCCCCGACACCGTGGACGCCTACTCGCTCACCCGGGCATGTGCGACGAGCACCCAGACCTTCGTCGACGGCGCCCAGGCGATCCTGCTCGGCGAGGCCGACGTCGTGATCACCGGCGGGGCGGACTCGCTCTCCAAGCCGCCGGTGCGGTTCAGTGACGAGTTCGTCGACGTGATGCTCCGGGTGCAGGCCGCCAAGGACGTGGCCGGGCGCATCCGCGCGCTCGGCGAGTTGAGGCCGAAGGACCTCACCCCGCGTCCCCCGGCGATCGCCGACCGCTCGACCGGGGGTTCGATGGGCGACGGGGCCGAGGCCATGGCCCGGGCCTACGGCATCGACCGGCGAGCCCAGGACGAGTTCGCGGTGCGCTCCCATCGGAGGGCGGTGGAGGCCTGGGAGAAGGGCGTGTACGCCGACGAGGTGATGGTCGTGTCGGTGCCCCCCGCCCATCGGGAGGTGGTCGAGCGTGACACCATTCCCCGCCCGGACACCAGCCTCGAGCAGCTCGCCGGTCTGAGACCGGCCTTCGACCGGCGCCACGGCACGGTGACTGCCGGGAACAGCTCGCCGCTCACCGACGGCGCCGCCGCCCTCCTGCTCATGGAGGAGCGGACCGCCGCCGAGCTCGGCTACGTCCCCAAGGCTTTTCTCCGGTCGTGGGCGTTCGCCGCCGTCGACCCCAACTGGCAGCTGCTCATCGGGCCCGCCTTTGCAACCCCCCTCGCCCTCGAGCGGGCCGGCCTCGGGCTGGACGAGATCGACGTGATCGACATCCACGAGGCCTTCTCGGCCCAGATGCTGGCGGTTCTCCACGCCTTCGGCTCGGCCGAGTTCGCTCGCGACCACCTGGGCCGTGGCGAGCCGATCGGCGAGGTGCCAGACGAGAAGCTCAACATCTATGGGGGCTCGATCAGCCTTGGGCACCCGTTCGGGGCGACCGGGGCCCGCCAGTTGCTCACCATGGCCAACGAGCTCGTGCGGCGCGATCGCGGCACGGCTCTCATCACCCAGTGCGCCGCCGGGGGGTTGGGCGCCGCCGTCGTCTTGGAGCGCTGATCTCATGGCCACCAGCACCGACACCCGACTCACCCACGTGACCCTCACCGTCGACGGCGGGATCGCCACGGTGGTGATGGACCGGCCCGATGCGCCGGTGAACACCCTTGGCCCTCGGGTCTTCGACGATCTCGCTGCCGTCATCGGCCGAGTCGAGTCCGATCCCGAGATTCGCGGCGTCGTGTGGACGTCGGCGAAGGACGACTTCCTCGTCGGGGCCGACATCAAGGCGCTCGACGATGCCACGGATCCGGCGGAGGTGGCGGCTGCCTCGGAGGCGATCCAGGACCTGTTCGACCGGCTCGACGCCGTGACCGCAGAGCACGGCAAGCCCGTGGTCGCGGCGATCCGGGGAGCGGCCCTCGGGGGAGGCCTCGAGCTCGCCATGTCGTGCTCGGTGCGGATCGCCACCGACGAGTCGCGAACCCGGTTGGGGTTGCCGGAGGTGCAGCTGGGTCTGCTCCCCGCCGGGGGTGGGACCCAGCGGATGCCGAGCCTCATCGGCATCGCCCCTGCCCTCGACCTGATACTCACGGGCCGGACCGTAGGCGCCCGCCGTGCACTCGAGATCGGGCTCGTCGACGAGGTCGTCCCGCCCGAGCTCCTGCTCGACGTGGCCCGGGCAAGGGCCGCCGGGGACCCCGCCGGCTCGCGGCGTCCCGGCGGACACCGGCTGTCGCCGGCCAGGCTGCGACAGCTCGCCCTCGAGGAGAACCCGGTCGGGCGCAAGGTGCTGTTCACCCAGGCCCGCGACCGGATGATGAAGGAGACCAGGGGCAACTACCCGGCCCCACCTCGGGCCCTCGAGGCTGTTCAGATCGGCGTCGAGCAGGGCGTCGAGGCGGGTTCGGCGGCGGAGTCGCGGTTCTTCGGTGAGCTCGCTTTCACCGCCGAGTCCCGTGCTCTCAGGGCTGTCTTCTTCGCCACTCGTGAGCTCGAGAAGGAGACCTGGGTTCCCGAGGGGGTCGAGCCTCGCCCGGTGTCGCGGTTGGCGGTGCTCGGGGGCGGGCTGATGGGCGCCGGCATCGCAGCCGTCACCAGCACTCACGCCAGGGTCCCGGTGCGGGTCAAGGAGGTCGACCGCGTTGGGGTGGCGCGCGCCGTCGGCCACGTTCAGGAGATCGTCGACGGCAGGGTCGCAAAGCGGCGAATGACCGCCTTCGAGGGGGAGAAAGCCCTGCTCCGCGTGACCGGCACCTCGGCGTGGAGGGGATTCGCCGGAGTCGACCTCGTGATCGAAGCCGTGTTCGAGGACCTCGAGATCAAGCGTTCGATCCTCCGCGAGGTGGAGGCCATCATCGGCGCCGGCGCCGTATTCGCTTCCAACACCTCGACCCTCCCGATCGGCGCGATCGCCGAGGCGTCGTCCCGCCCCGAGACCGTGGTCGGGATGCACTACTTCTCGCCGGTGGAGCGGATGCCGCTCCTCGAGGTGATCGTCACCGACGCCACCGCCGACTGGGCCCTCGCCACGGCCGTCGCCTTCGGGAAGCGCCAGGGGAAGACCGTCATCGTCGTGAACGACGGGCCGGGCTTCTACACGAGCCGGGTGATCGCCCCGTACGGCACCGAGGCCATGTACCTCCTCGAGGAGGGGGCCTCGATCGAGGCCATCGACGAGGCGATGGTGGCCTGGGGCTTCCCGGTCGGCCCGGTCCTACTCCAGGACGAGGTGGGCATCGACGTCGCCGGGAAGGTGTCCCGGATCATGGTCGACGCGTTCGGCTCCCGGATGGCGGGCCCGGCATTCACGGCGCGGTTCGTCGACGGCGAGCGCAAGGGACGCAAGAACCGGAAGGGCTTCTATCGGTATGACGAGGACGGCACCCGGAAGGGGGTCGACCAGGACGTCTATTCGACGCTCGGGCTGGGCCCCCGCCGCAAGATGCCACGCGAGGAGATCCAGCGCCGGGTGTCGCTGGCTTTCGTCAACGAGGCGGCCCGCTGCCTCGAGGAGGGGATCCTCCGATCGCCCCGGGACGGGGACATGGGGGCGGTCCTCGGGCTCGGATTCCCGCCGTTCCGCGGCGGTCCCTTCCGGTACGTGGATCAGCTCGGTGCCTCCGCCGTCGTGGACATGCTGGACGAGCTCGCCACGATGCACGGTGAGCGATTCACCCCGGCGGAGATGCTCCGGGAGTCTGCGGCGAGCGGTCGCACCTTCACCTGAACGCGATCCGGCCGGAGCCGGGCGCGGCGGCCATAATCTTGGCGGTCCCGAGCCCGGAGGCCCCATGCACGAAGCCGTGATCGTCTCGACCGCCCGCACCCCGATCGGCAGGGCATACAAGGGGATCTTCAACGACACCGAGTCACCGACGCTGGCCGGCTGGGCGATCCGGGCCGCGGTGGAGCGCGCCGGCGTCGACGGCGGCGAGGTCGACGACGTCGTGATGGGTTGTGCGCTCCAGCAGGGCTCGCAGGGCCTCAACGTCGGCCGGGTGGCTGCCATCGCGGCCGGGCTCCCCACCAGCGTGGCCGGCATGACGATCGACAGGCAGTGCTCGTCGGGGCTCATGGCGGTGGCGACCGCCTCCAAGCAGGTGATGATCGACGGGGCGCGGGTGGTCGTGGCCGGGGGATTCGACTCGATCAGCCTCGTGCAGAACGAGCACATGAACATGTACCGGGCCGCCGATCCGAGGGTGCTCGAGGTCGAGCCGGCCATGTACATGCCGATGATCGACACCGCCGAGGTCGTGGCGAGCCGCTACGGGATCGACCGCGAGGCCTGCGACGCCTACGCCCTGCAATCCCAGCAGCGGGTCGCCGCCGCCCAACAGGGTGGCCTCTTCGACGACGAGATCATCGAGGTGACCGCCGACAAGCTGGTCGTGGACCGGGTGACCGGGGAGCAATCACGGGAGACCGTCACCCTTCGACTCGACGAGGGCAACCGACCGGGAACCACCCTCGAGATCCTGGCCGAGTTGATGCCGGTCCGCGGGCACGATCACAACGTCACCGCCGGTAACGCATCGCAGCTCTCCGACGGAGCCGCCGCACTGGTCGTGATGCGCGACGACGAGGCCGAGCGTCGGGGGCTCGAACCGCTCGGCTACTACCGGGGCATGGCGGTGGCCGGCACGGATCCCGACGAGATGGGGATCGGGCCCGTGTTCGCCGTCCCGAAACTGCTCGAGCGGGCCGGGCTCGACATCGACGACATCGACCTGTGGGAGCTCAACGAGGCCTTCGCCGTGCAGACCGTCTACTGCCGTGATCACCTGGGGATCGACGACGAGATCTACAACGTCAACGGCGGGGCGATCTCCATCGGCCATCCGTACGGCATGAGCGGGGCGCGGATGGTTGGCCACATCCTGCTGGAGGGACGGCGCCGGGGATCCCGGTACGTCGTGGTCACGATGTGCGTCGGCGGAGGAATGGGCGCGGCCGGTCTCTTCGAGCTGCCCTGAGCGGACTCAGCGTCGGGTCATCGCAGCCGTCTCCCGGCGGGGGAGTGCGGCGCCGGGCACGACGGCGCCGGGGACGACGACGGTGAAGCACGAACCTGGAAGCAGCTCGGACCGGCGGTAGCCGGCCGTCCCGCCGTGATTGCGGGCGATGGCGTCGACGACGGCCAGTCCGATTCCGGAGCCGGGGATGGCCGCGTTGAGCCGGTGAGGCCCACGCTCGAACCGCTCCCACACCGTCAGCTCGTACTTCTTGGGGATGCCCGGCCCGTCGTCGTGCACCTCGAGCACCAGGTCGCCGTCCCGTCCCTCCACCCGGACCGCTCGCCTCCCGTTCCCATACCGGATGGCGTTGGTCAGCAGGTTCACGACCAGCTGCTGGAGCCGGTCGGCGTCGGCGTCGACCACGAGGGGAACGGGGATGAGCACGTCCGTCCCGTCGGCGGCCCCGTCGACCGTGGCCACCGCCGAGAGGACGATCGCCGACACGTCGTGAGGGCCGCGCTCGAGCTCCATGTGGTCGATGGAGCCCCGGGCGAGCATGACGAGGTCGGTCACGATCCGTGTCATGTAGGCCGCCTGCTGGCGGACCACGGCCATCAGCTCGCGCCGCTCATCCTCACCGAGCTGTGCATCGGGGTCTTCGAGCACCTCCAGGAACCCGACCATGGCGGTGAGGGGCGTCCGGAGCTCGTGGGAGATCGACGAGACCAGGGCGGCTCGCTGGCCCTCCACAAGCTCGCGGTTCTCACGGATCGCGATGCTCTGACGGGCGATGACGAGCACACCGACCAGCAGGGTGGCGTAGAGGAGCGCCTGGCTCGAGCCGGCCAGGCTCGAACGCGTGACGTCGACGACGAGGGCGACCACCAGGGTGGCCGCCGCCGAGTACGGCGCCACCAGCGTCCACCACGGCGTGGTGCGATCGGCGTACTCCCGGAGGGGTGGGCGCCGGTCGACCATGCTCCCCGCCATGAGGAATCCGGCGGTCGCCAGCAGGAAGAGGCCGAATGGCGCATCGATGTCCAGAAAGGCCGACGATCCGGTACTGGCGGCATCGTGGACCCGGGCGAGGAAGACGATGTCGGCCGAGGCCTGGAGGAGGATGGCTGCTGCCAGGAACAGCAGGCGGGGGTCGAACCGGAACGGCGACCGCCGCACGACCACGATCATCACCGCCACGAACGCGGCCAGGTCCAGCGCCGGGTACATGCTGCCGATCACGACGTTCCACATCGGCGTGTCGCTTTCCCACGTCACGAGGCGGTCGAGGCCGTTCACCCAGAGCAGTGCCACGATCGAGACGGACCCGATCAGGCCGTCAAGGAGGAGTCGGGTGCGCGACGCGAGGTCCGGCGAGACATGGGGGAGCCTCCAGAGGCCGGTGACGACCAGCGCATAGGCGGCCAGGAAGAAGATGTCGAATGGGCCGAAGGCAGCAGTCCTGCGGTCGACGAGCGTGATGATCGAGTGGATGACGACGCCGACCGCCCCCGACATGAGCCCGATCCCGATGAGCCGCCAGGAGGCCCGCTCGGTGGGATCCGACGACCTCGACTGGGTGTAGATGAGCCATCCCGAGGCGCCATAGCCGATCGCCAGGACCGGCGCCGCCAGGTACTCGGCCGCCTGCGGCCACACGCTGACCGCCAGGGCGGTCCCGAGGATGAGAGCGAGTGCGGCGTGAATCCACCCGGAGGAGAGGGCGGCGCCGATCCCCGGCGCTGGAGACGTCGCTCGTGCCATTCCCTCCCTATCGGCGCAGGCAGGCCCCCGCTCAACCCGTTTCGGGGGGTGCCACAGACCGACGCCGGACCTGCGGGGAGGCCATGTCGGTGTCACGAAGGTCGATCTCGACGGCGAGGTCCTCGCCCAGCACGTCGGCGACGTGAGAGGCCAGCGTGGTCAGCATGTCGACGATCTGGCGCTCGTCGTGGTGGAGGGTATGGGAGATCCGGAGACCCGACATGCCGATCGGCACGGCCGGGAAGGAAGACGGGTTCAGGTAGTGCCCCTCGGCGAGCATGCGTCTCCCGACCTCGATGGTGTCCTCGACCCGGCCGATCTCGACGAACCAGATGGGGGTGGCCGCGCTCGGCTTGACCGGGAGGCCGATTCGCCGGATCGTCCGCCCGGCCAGCTCGATGTGCGAGGCCATGCGTGCCCGCCGCTCGACGTGCTCGTCCGCGAGATGGATCTCGGCCGAGGCCACGCCCGCGGCGAGCTCGGCCACTTGCAGCGGCCCTCCAAAGGTGAGCGGGCCTCCCAGGTAGCGCACCCGTTCGCGGACCTCGGGATCACCGAACGCAAGCGCCCCGCCACCCGACCCGAAGGATTTGGACAGTGACAGAGCCACGACGAGCCGGGGATGCATGCGCATCCGCTCGAGGACCCATCCCCGCCCCTTCCATCCGTGCCAGGAGAAGCCGTGGGCGTCGTCGAGGTAGAGGTGGAGGTTCGGATGCCGATCGAGGAGGCCGGCCAGCAGGGCCACCGGAGCGGCGTCCCCGAACATCGAGTAGACGCCGTCGGCGAGGTACCACACGGCGTCGTGGCGGTCGGCGGCGGCTGCGATCGTGCTGACGAGCAGCTCCCTGTCGCCGTGCGGCAGCACGTCGACAGGGATGCCCTCGGCCTTGAGGACCTGGACGGCGAGGTGGACCGACGCGTGCGCCTGGGCGTCCACCACGACCCGCGCCCCCGGGCCCACGAGCACCGGGAGCGCGGCCAGGTGCCCCAGGGTCGTGGTCGGGGTCACGAGCACGTGGCCGCCGGTGATGTCGCTCAGCAGCCGCTCCAGCCGCTCGTAGAGACGGAGCGACGTGTACACGGTCGAGGAGGAGTAGGTGATCCCGTATCGGCCCACCGCTTCAATGGCAGCTCCGGTGACCCGGGGATCGAGGTTGAGGGCCATATACGAACAGGAGCCGAAGCTCACGACCTGCCGGCCGTTGATGCTCACGTACGGACCCCGGATCGGCTCGTCGTCGAGATGGACGTGCACCAGCCCGGCGTCCGCCGCCAGTCGGGCACGGGTCTCGTACCGTGCCAGAAGCCTGCGCAGCTGCGCTGCGTCATCCGTTCGCATGTTCCACCTCTGGTCGTAGCGCCACCAGAGGGGATGAGGCCCGTTCCGCCCTGAGCCCCGGGGGCCGACCGCACCGCCGGGCGGTCACCCCTCGTGCGGCGACGTTACCCCACGCGGGGTGGTTGTGCCAGATTTCGCGACCGTCAGGCCGATACCAGGTCGTCGGGTCGGAGCGGCAGTCCCTCGTCGCCGGCGAGGAGCAGCGTCAGGAGGGACCGGTCGGCCTCGAAGCCGGGCGCCGGCGTCACCGACCAGCCACCGTCTTCGGGCTCGAGCAGGAAGGCGGGTCCCCGGTCGGCGCTGAACCGTCCCTGGTCGAGGAACAGGCGGGGCTTCACCGCCCATGGCGCCCCGTCCTCCGGACAGAAGGTCGTGCAGTTGCCGCAGTCGTTGCAGAGCTCGGCGAGGATCAGGTACTGCCAGGCGTCGGGGAGCTCGGACCGAAGAGCGGCCGGCGTCCGCACGTGGAGCACCGCGTTGTCGGGGCACACGGTGACGCACAGGTTGCAGGCCACGCAGCCCCAGCGCTCGAGCCGGTGGTCGACCGACCGCAGGCGTCGTCGGACCCGGTCGGCGGCGTAGGGCGCCCTCCCCTCGGGCTGTTGGAGCGACCATGCATACGCGGCCACCGCGTCGGGATGTCCGCCGGCCCTGGCCTCGCCGTCGGCGTGCTCGACCCAACCGGCGAGGTCGGTCACCGCCGCCGAGGTCATCTCCTCGGTGAGCTTTCGCAGCATGGCCGAGAGGTGGCCGTAGCCGCCGGGCTTGAGGAGCGTCGAGCAGACCGTGAGCGGCCGAGCCCCGGTGCCGGCGAGGGCGGGCAGGTTGGTCGCATCGAGCCCGGCCGACCACGAGACCTGGACGGGACCACCGTCAGGGCCGAGACCCAGGACGCCGGGGAGCTCGGCGTGGAGCCGGGCGAGGAGCACGGAGGTGAGGACATGGAGGGGTGGCCCGGACAGATAGGCCTGGGCGCCGGGCAGCACGCCACGCTCGTTCTCCACCACCAAAGTGTTGGACAGCTTGACGCCGAAGCGCCGTCCGCGTTCCTCGGCATGGGACTGCAGGGCGGGGATCAGGTCCAGCGCCCGATCGAAGGCGAGATCGGCCTCGAATGCGGCCGGGTCGAGCCGGACGTCGGTGTAGCCCAGCAGGTCGTGGAGGATGCGGGCGGCCGTGTCGTGACCGAGCAGGGTGGGGTTGAGCTTGACGACCACATCCAGGTCGTACACGTCGGTCAGGTGGCGAGTGATCGCCTCGACCTCGTTGGGCGGGCATCCGTGGAAGGTCGATACGGTGACCGTCGTCGCCAGCCTGGTCTCGAACGGATGGTCACGCATCGCCCCGAAAGGCTCGGGGATCTCGTCCCGGAGGCGGTCGATCATGTCGCCTGCGTCGAGCATCCCGCGGATGAAGCGATCGACCTCGGGCGAGCGAATCCCGGCCAGGTCGTAGCCCACCGAGATGTCGAACACGCTCGAGCCCGGATCCCGGCCCACGACGGGCCATAGCTCGGGCCAGCCCCCCAGCAGGTCGAGCATCATCCACGCCTTCACGTACTCGACGAGCGACTCGTCGAGGCTCAGTTCCTGGCTCCACTCGACGTTGTAGCCCTCGCCCGCCATATCGATGCAGGGGCGGTCGATGTCGAGCTCGTCGAGCACCTGGACCGTCTTGCACTCGAAGACCCGGGCACCCGTGAGCCAGGCGAGCGCATAGTTCTCCGCCAGCTGGGTGTGGGGCCCGGCGGCGGGCCCGAGAGGGGTTGCCGCCCGCCGGCCCCCCAACTCGACGCCGAGGTCGTGGACGGGATCGACGTGGTGGAAGCGCCCGGAGGGGAGGTCGAAGATCCGATGCCGCGTCTCCCACTCACGGGCCACCCTTCCGAGCAACACTCGCAACGGGTAGGGGCGGAAGGGCGACCGGCGGAACGTGCTCACGATGACTCCTCCCTCACAACAGGCGGGCGTGAAGCCGGCTCGCCTGCTCGGCGGCCTTGGCGCGGACTTCGGCGGGGTCGACCCGGGTGGGGATCCCCTCGTCGAGGACGATCTCATCGTCGACGACCACCCGGAGTGGTCGAATCCCTGGAGTGAAGGCCACATGCCAGGGATCCATGGGACCGTAGGACCACGTCACCTCGTCGTCGGCCACCTCGGGGACCAGTCGGGCCCCGCCCGTGAGCCAGTCCCAGGCCGTCTCGGGCGAGGCGGTGACGTCGTCGGCCCGGTGGCAGAGGTAGGCGATGGAGAACTCCTCGAGCATGGCGGCCCCGATGCCGTCGGAGCCCAGCACCACCGGGTTGGCGAACCGGGCCGGGCGGGCGTAGCCCACCCCGTTGTTGAGATTGGACCGGGGGTTGTGGGCCACGATGCCGGGCAGGCCCGGTTCCTCGGGCAGGTGGACGCAATGGGCCAGGAGCCAATCGTCGCGGGCCAGGCCGGCCAACCGGCGGGGGGCATCGGCATCGACCGTGCCCTCACACACGTGGACGTGTACGCCGACCCCCAGGTCATGGGCGAGACCGGCGGCGGCCTCCAGCGTCTCGTCGCTGCACGTGAACGCAGCGTGGACACCCACCATCCCCCGGCCGCCGCTGCGCAGGAACCGCTCGTTCTCGGCCAACCCGGCCGCGGCGCCCTCCCGGCCGTGACGGTCGGTGACGCCGTAGGCACACACCACCCGGACTCCGACCTCGGCGCACGCCGCGGCGATGACGTCGAGGCTCCCTTCGATGGCCGAGGGCGACTCGTGGTGGTCGACGATGGCGGTGGTGCCATGCTCCAGGGCCTCGAGGGCCCCCAGCATCGCCGACCAGCGGATGATCTCCAGGTCGAGGGCGGCGTCGAGCCTCCACCAGATCAGCTCCAGGATCTCGGCGAACCCCCGGGGGGTGCGGGGCGGCGCCGGCATCCCCCGCGCCAGGGTCGAATAGAGATGGTGGTGGGCGCACACCAGGCCAGGGGTAAGCGAGCTCACGCCATCGCCTCGCTCGGCCGGGAGGCCAGATACTCGTCGAGCCGGCGGATGAGCCGGGCCCTCTCGTCGTCCGCCAGGAACGACGACTCGAGAGAGGTCCGGGCCAGCGTGACCATCCTCTCGCGACCCAGCCGCATGGCCTGCTCCGATCGGACGTAGTTGTCGCCGATGTAGCCACCGAAGTAGGCGGGATCGTCGGAGTTGACGGTGACCCTGAGCCCGGCGTCCATCATGCTCGCCAGAGGGTGGTCCTCGAGACGGTCGAACACCTTCAGCCGGATGTTGGAGAGAGGGCACACCGTGAGTGGGACACGGTCGCGGGCGAGACGCTCGACCAGCGCGTGCTCCTCGACCGAGCGCACCCCGTGGTCGATGCGCTCGGCCCCCAGCAGGTCGAGCGCCTGCCACACGTACTCGGGCGGACCCTCCTCGCCGGCGTGGGCGACGACGTGGAGCCCGAGCTCGCGGGCGTGGCGGAACACCTCCACGAACTCGGCGGGGGGATGGCCTACCTCTGACGAGTCGAGCCCGACTCCGAGCAGGAGATGCTTGAACCCGGCCGCCCGGTGCAGGGCCTCCATCGCCTCCGCTGCCGGGAGATGGCGCAGGAAGCACATGATCAGGCCGCTCGACACGCCGAGGCGACTGCCGCCGTCGTCGAGGGCGGCGACGATGCCGTGGAGCACCGTCTCGAAGGGGATGCCCCGGGCGGTGTGGGTCTGAGGGTCGAAGAAGATCTCCGCTCTCACCACCCCGTCCGCCGCCGCCTGTTGGAGATAGGCCCAGGTCAGGTCGTAGAAATCCTGCTCGGTCCGGAGCACATCGGCGCCCTCGTAGTAGATGTCGAGGAACGATTGGAGATCTACGAACTCGTACGCCTCTTGCAGCGCCTCTACCGAGGGATATCGAAGCGGCACGCCGTTGCGTCTGGCAAGGGCGAAGAGCAGGTCCGGTTCGAGCGTGCCCTCGATGTGTACATGGAGTTCGGCCTTGGGGAGGCCGCGCAGGAAGGCATCCACGTTGTGCTCCCTTCGTCGTCGACCCAACGCTACGCACCGGGCGAGCCCGAAGACAGGGCCGGGTGTCATCCCGGGCGTAGGCTGGGCCCATGCAGACGGCATCCCTCGATCCCAGGTTCAACGAGGAGGAGCTCCGGTCGGCGGTTTCCAGGATCGCGAACGAGATCTCGTCCGACTACGCCGGCGAGACTCCCCTCATGGTCGGCATCCTCAAGGGTTGTTTCGTGTTCCTGGCCGATTTGGTCAGGGAGATGACCATCGAGGTCGAGATCGACTTCGTCCGGGCTCGCTCCTACGGGAAGGGAACGAGCTCGAGTGGCGCCGTGGAGATCACCAAGGACATCGAGACCGACCTCTCCGGCCGCCACGTCGTCGTGGTCGAAGACATCGAGGACACGGGGCTGACGATGGAGGTGGTCGTCGAGCGGATCCGGGCCGGCCACCCAGCCTCGGTGCGCCGCTGCGCCCTGCTCGTCCGGAAGGGGACCCCCCGCCCCGACTACATGGGCTTCGAGGTCGGTCCCGGCTTCGTGGTCGGCTATGGGATCGACTACGCCGAGCGATACCGGGGCCTGCGGGGCATCGAGGCCGTGCCGGGGACCTGACCGGGCTCAGGCCGCCAGTGTTCCTCCGAACACCTGCCAGGCGAGGGCCGACTTGGCGACGAGGCTCAGGATTACGTACCAGGTCTCCCCGTAGAGGTAGTCGCGCCAGCGCCCGACCTGCCGGTACTGCAGCAGCATGTTGATCGCGAAGCTGTTGAAGAAGAGGAACAGCGACACGAAGATCCCGATCACGAACCCCGGGGGCGACGCCTCGGTGGTGGGGCTCACCAGGTAGACCCCGATCAGGATCCAGGGGACGATGCCGGCCAGGCAGCCGAAGGCGTAGGCGAGCCAGTCCGAGGTGCCGGGCTGCTCGTACTTCTCCACGAGCAGGCCGAACAGGATCATCGCGGCGTTCACCCCGAAGAGGGCGCCGAGGGCGGCGACGTCCGAGACGCCGGTGAGCATGGCGATGAGCACGATCATCACCGAGGAGCTCAGCGAGTACTCGATCCAGCGGGCGTCGTTGCGATTCCTGGCCAGGTTGGCCCGATACCGGGGGAACCCGATCGGCGAGGCGATCCACCAGTGGGCGATCGCCGAGAGGAAGAGGAACAGGGCGACCCCCGAGGCGATGGAGATCTCGAACAGCGTGGTGGGGGACGGGGGCGTGCCCACCCCGGGCGGCCCCTCCAAGAAGGTGGCCGTGACGGGGAGAGCCACGTCGGTGGCGAGGGCGAGCACGGCCACGCCCTGAACGGCGTGCAGCAGGCCCATACCCGCGTTGAACCGGCGCAGCCGGCGGATGCGGAGATCGGGGGAGTGGTCGAGGGGGGTCATCCGGTGAGTATGCCAGATGTCGACAAAGAGTCGGTATCAGGCGAGGGCGTTGGGGCCGCGCTCGAGGTAGCTCCCGGCGCTCGGACGTCCGACGAACGACCCGTCCTGGATGACCGGCTCGCCCCTGAGGAGGACGGCCTCGGCTCGGCCGGTGACCGCCATCCCCTCGTAGACCGAGTAGTCGACGTTCATGTGATGGCTCGCCGCTCCCAGCACCCTGGGGACGGTCGGGTCGTAGACGACGAGGTCGGCATCCGAGCCGGGGGCGATCGTGCCCTTGCGGGGGTAGAGGCCGGTCAGTCTGGCCGGGGTGGTGCAGGCCACATCGATCCAGGTGGTGAGCGAGATCCGGCCGTCCACCACCCCTTGGTGGAGGAGGTCCATCCGGTGCTCGACCGAACCGACCCCGTTCGGGATCCGCGTGAAGTCGCCAAGGCCGGCTTGCTTCTGCTCCCAGGTGAAGGGGCAGTGGTCGGTTGCCACCGCGTCCACCCGTCCCGTGCCGATCTCGGCCCACAGCGTCTCTTGGTGACCCTCCTGCCGCCAGCGGAGTGGGGGCGAGCACACAAAGCGGGCGGCGTCAAACCCGGGAGGGAGGTCGTCGATGCCGAGGACCAGGTACTGCGGGCAGGTCTCGGCGAACACGGGGAGACCCCGGTCGCGACCCCGGATCACCTCGTCGAGGGCGTCCGCCGAGGAGATGTGGACGACGACCAGCGGACACTCGGCGACCTCGGCGAGGGTCACTACCCGGTGGACGGCTTCGGCCTCGAGGGAGGCCGGGCGGGTGACCAGGTGGAAGAGGGGGTCGGTCTCTCCCCGTTCGAGGGCGCGGGCGCGGAGCACGTCGATGGCGATCCCGTTCTCGGCGTGCATCATGATGGTGGCGCCGAGGTCGGCTGCGGCGAACATCGCCTCGAGGATGCGCCCATCGTCCGAGTAATTGGTGCCCGGATAGGCGGTGAACAGCTTGAAGGTGGTGACGCCCTCATCGATCATCGTCGCCATCTCGGCCAGGGTGGCGGGGTTGACGTCGGTCACCATCATGTGGAAGCCGTAGTCGATGCACGCCCGGCCCGCTGCTCGCGCCTTCCACGCCTCCAGTCCCTCGGCGAGGGTCCTACCCCGGGTCTGGCCGGCGTAGTCGACGATGGTGGTGGTCCCTCCCCAGGCCGCCGCTCGAGTTCCCGTCTCGAAGTCGTCCGAGGAGACGGTGCCCGACACCGGGAGCTCCATGTGGGTGTGCATGTCGACGCCACCGGGGATCACGTATCGACCGGTGGCGTCGATCACCCGGTCCGGGTGCCAGTCGTGGGATCCGGGGAGGGCGACGGCCGCGATCGTCCCGTCGGCGACCAGGACGTCGGCAGGGTGGGCGGCGGCCGCGGTGACGACGGTGCCGCCGGAGATGAGGGTGCGCATCGCCCCATCCTGGTCCGGGGAGGTGCGCCCGGCTAGGGAAGGACGGCCCGCCGCACGGCAGATGTACGGTGGTGACGATGTCGACGCTCCTGGTGCGCCACGCCGCCGTGCTCGTAACGATGGACGCCGATCGTCGTGAGATCCCCGACGGAGGGCTGTTCGCCCGGGACGGCTGGATCGAGCGGCTCGGGCCCACGGCCGAGCTCCCGACCGAGGCCGACCAGGTACTCGACCTGGCCGGGCACGTGGTCGCCCCGGGCCTCGTCAACACCCATCATCACCTGTACCAGTCCCTGACCCGGGCCGTGCCGGGGGCCCAGGACGCCCCACTCTTCGGCTGGCTGCGCACCCTGTACCCGATCTGGGCGAGGATGGGGCCCGAGGACGTACGGGTGTCCACCCGGCTGGGGTTGGTCGAGCTGGCCCGAAGCGGCTGCACCACGGCCTCGGACCACCTCTACCTGTTCCCGAACGGCTCGCGGCTCGACGACGAGATCGAGGCGGCGCGAGAAGTGGGCCTCCGGATCCACGCCTCCCGGGGATCGATGAGCCTGGGCGAGAGCTCGGGGGGCCTCCCGCCCGACTCGGTGGTCGAGGACGAGGATGCCATCCTCGAGGATACCCGCCGGCTGATCGAGACCCACCACGATCCGGCGCCGGGGGCCATGACCCGGGTGGTGGTGGCGCCGTGCTCCCCGTTCTCGGTGACCGCCGGCGCGATGCGGGCCTCCGCCGAACTGGCACGGTCCTACGGGGTGGCCCTCCACACCCACCTGGCCGAAACGATCGACGAACACGACTTCTGCCTCGAGCGGTTCGGCCTGGCGCCGCTCGACTACGCCGAGTCGGTGGGTTGGCTCGGCCCCGACGTCTGGTTCGCCCACGGCGTCTGGATCGACCGGTCCGGGGTGGATCGCATGGCACGGACGGGGACCGGGGTGGCCCACTGCCCATCCTCGAACATGCGCCTCGCCTCCGGCATCGCCCCGGTTGCCGGATATCTGGCGGCCGGGGTGCGGGTGGGGCTGGGCGTGGATGGCTCCGCCTCCAACGACGGGGGCCACCTGCTGGGGGAGGCGCGCCAGGCCATGTTGCTGGCCCGGCTGGCCGCCGCCCCGAGCCAGGATCGTGACCAGGGCGAGCTCATGCCCGCCCGACACGCGCTCGAGATGGCCACGCTTGGTGGGGCCGCGGTCCTCGGGAGGGAGGATGTCGGGTGCCTCGAGCCGGGCAGGGCCGCCGACTTCTTCGCCGTCCGCCTCGATCGGGTCGAGTACGCCGGTGCCTCCCACGACCCGGTGGCGGCCCTGTTGCTGTGCG
Source organism: Acidimicrobiia bacterium (assembly GCA_046484325.1). Lineage (GTDB taxonomy): Bacteria > Actinomycetota > Acidimicrobiia > Spongiisociales > ZC4RG35 > JAWOJB01. The sequence continues at coordinate 37,940 of JAWOJB010000055.1, forward strand.
CTCCGGTCCATGTCGACGAGACCTGGGTCCACGGCCGTGCCGTGGTGCATCGAGGCGAGGTGGTCGTCCTGGACGTCGAGCAGCTGGTCGGGGAGCACGATCGCGCCGCCCGTCGGCTGCTGGCGGGCTGACCCTCACCCTCCGATGATGTCGTCGGGTCGGACCGGCACCCGGGTGAGCGCCCGGCCGGTGGCCTGGCGGATGGCCGCCACCACCGCCGGGGTCGAGGAGATGCTGGGGAGCTCGGCGAAGCCCTTGGCGCCGTACGGACCCCACGGGCTGGGCTCCTCCACCAACACCGCCTCCACCTCGGGGGCATCGAGGGCGGTCGGCAACAGGTAGTCGGTGAAGCTCGGGTTGCGCACCACTCCGCCCTCGACCACGAGCTCCTCCATCACGGCCAGGCCCATGCCCTGGGCGATCCCTCCCTCGATCTGGCCGAGCACCGACTGCGGATTCAGCGCCCGGCCCACGTCCTGGGCCGTGTCGATCCGCACGACCCTGACGAGTCCCAGCTCGGGGTCGACGTCGACCACCGCCCGGTGGGCCGCCACGCAGAAGTCGACGTGCGGGTGTCCCTGGCCGTCGTCGTCGGTGACCTCGGTGGGTGGATGGCGGAACCTCACCCACTCCGAGATCGGCCCGTGCTCCACCAGGCCGGCCCAGGGGACGACGAGATCGTCTCCGCGCCACACACCCCGGTCGTCGAGACGGTCGCCTGCGTGGGCGGCGAGGAGCCGGGTCCGGAGGGCTTCGGCCGCGGTGAGCACCGCACCGCCCGACATCTGGGTCTGACGCGAAGCGGAGGTCGAGCCCGCCGAGCCGATCCGCGAGGTGTGGTCGAAGGCCACGACGACCCGCTCTACTCCGAGTGCGGTCCGGGCGATCTGGGCGAGGATTGTGACCATGCCCTGCCCCACCTCGATGGCCGCGGTGTGGACGACGGCGCCGTCGGCGGTCAGCTCGACCTCGGCTTCGGCGTAGTCGTCGAAGGCCTCGCCGAACTGCAGGTTCTTGAACCCCACCGCGTACCCGACGCCCCGGACGACAGCTTCCGGCGGGGTGGTGCGGCCCAGCCCACCGGGCAGCCGGCGGGGGTCGTCGACCCTCCCGCCCTCGGGCATCGGGATCGCCATCACCGAGCGGATCACCTCGGCCGTGGGCAGCGGATACTCGATCACCTGGCCGGTGGTGGGCATCGGATCACCAGGGCCGAGGGCGTTTTGGAGCCGCAGCTCCATGGGGTCCATGTCCAACTCTCCGGCGAGACGGTCCATCTGGGCCTCGGAGGCGAAGCAGGCCTGGTTGGCGCCGAAGCCCCGCATCGCCCCCGCCGGCGGATGGTTGGTGCGGAGCGCGTAGCCGTCGACGACGGTGTTGGGACAGCGGTAGGGGCCGACCGCAAAGTAGGCGGCGTTGGCGATCACTGCCTCCGAGGTCATGTGGTAGGCGCCGCCGTCGAGGAGGATCCTGGCCTCCACCCGCACCAGGTTCCCGTCCCGATCGGCTTCGTGCCGGTACCACATTTGCGCTCCGTGCCGCTTGACATGGGCCGCGAAGCTCTCGGTCCGATTCACCTCCATCTTGATCGGCCGTCCGGTCCGAAGGGCGAGGATGGCCAGGTGGGTCTGGAGGCTCAGATCCTCCCGGGCGCCGAAGGCCCCACCCAAGCCGACCCCGTGGACACGCACCTCCTCGGGGGCCAGGCCGAGGCAGGAGACGAGCTGGCGATGGTCGACGTGGGTCCACTGGGTGGGGCCCCAAACGTCGACGCCGCCCTCACCGTCGGGCACCGCCAGGCCCGCCTCGGTCCCGAGCGGAGCCTGGTCCTGGGTGCCCATCCGGTACGCCCCCTCGACCGCCACCTCGCCACGGACGTCGGGATCGCCCCGGCGAACCCGGACATGGCGGAAGATCTCTCCGGCGGCCAGCGCCGCCTCGAGATCGAGGACCGGCTGGAGCGGCTCCAGGTCCACGACGATGGCCTCGGCCGCCATCCGGGCGGTCTCCGGATCGTCGGCGGCGACCACCGCCACCGCCTCCCCCCAGTGCCGGATCTCGCCTTCGGCCAGCACCGGTTGGTCGGTGAGGATCTGGCCCTGGTACCGGTGACCGGGGACGTCGTCGATGGTGATCACCGCCCGGACCCCCGGGAGCTCCCAGGCCGGCGAGGTGTCGATCCCGAGGATGCGGGCCCGGGGGACGAAGGCCCGGCGGGTGACGGCCCACAGCATCTCGGGGTGGCGGAGGTCGTTGACGAACTCGAAGGACCCACTGGCCTTGGCGAGGCCGTCCGGACGCAGCACCGAGGCGCCGACCCCGCCCCGGACGGCCCGACGGGTCATTCCCGTGGTCACGGCGCCTGCTCCCCCAGCGCCCGAACCGCCCGCAGGATGGCGCCGTAGCCGGTGCACCGGCACAGGTTGCCCGACAGCGCCTCGCGGACGTCCTCGTCGGAGGGATCGGAGCTCGTCTCGAGCAGATGGGCGAGGGCCACCACGATCCCGGGAGTGCAGAAGCCACACTGGACGCCGCCGTGCTCGACCAGGGCGGCGGCGACCGGATGCGGGTCGAGCTCGGACCCGAGGCCCTCCACGCTCGTGACCCGAGCCCCCTCGATATCGGCGATCATGACCAGGCAGGCGCAGACCAGGTCGCCGTCGACGATCACCGAGCACGCGCCGCACTCGCCCTGCTCGCACGCCGGTTTCGAGCCGGGCAGCCCCATCTGCTCTCGCAACACCCAGAGCAGGCTCTCCCAGCCCTCGACGTCGGCGGACCGCGGCTCTCCGTTGAGATCGAAGCCGACGATCACAGCACTCGCTCCAGGCAGCGGCGGGCGATCACCCCGGCGGCGTGACGCCGGTACTCGGCCGTCGCCCGGTGGTCGGTGATCGGTCGCACCTCCTCCTCGACGAGCCGCGAGAACTCGGCCAGATCTGCCGACGACGGCTGGGCGATCGGAGAGATCATCTGCTCGGCGCGCTGCGCCCGCAGGACCGTGGGCCCGACCGATCCGAGGGCGACCCGGGTGGTCCCGTCGTCGGAGCGCATGACGCAGCACGACGCGATGCTGATGACCATCGCCTGGCGTACGCCCACCTTGGCGAAGGCCTGGCGCTCGGGCGGGTCGGCCGGCACCTCCACGCCCAGGATCAGCTCGCCGGGCCGGATCCCCGTCTGCTTTGGGCCGAGCAGGAACTTGTCCCACCGCAGGCGGCGGATCCCCTCGAGCGAGGCGAGGACCACGTCGGCGTCGAGGGCGGCCAGCCACGGCAGCGAGTCGCCGGCCGGGCTGGCGGTGCCGAGGTTGCCACCGATCGTGCCCCACGCCCGGATCTGGGGGGAGCCGACCGCCCGGGCCAGCTCGGCGAGGGCTCCATGCGCCTCCATCTCGAGCCGGGCATAGGTGACGCCGGCTCCGACGAAACCCGGCTCCCATCGCCGCAGTTCGTCGACCCGCCGGACCGAGACCACGGCCTCGGGGCGGATGTGCGCCTGATTGACCTGCACCATGAGGTCGGTGCCGCCGGACAAGATGGCTGCGCCGGCGTGATCGGAAAGGGCCTCGAGGGCCGCCTCGATACTTCCCGGTCGAACCATGTCCATCGACCGGGGAGGCTAGCCGGAGGGCCACCGGCGGGCGCCGGACGAACGAGCGCCTTCGAATCGGCCCGCATGCTCGGCGACGGGTGCGGGGTTGATCGAGAGAGTCGACGCTCCTACGCGCCCGAGGCGTCGATCAACTCGAACTCGATGCTCTCGACGGTTTCGATCGTCTCGTGGACGGGGCAGTGCTCGGCGACCCGAAGCAGGGCCGCCCGGCGATCGCCCACCGTGCAATCGGGCAGGTTGATCCGAACCTTCAGGTTCTCGAGTCGCACGGGGTTGTCCGCCTTCTCGAACGTGACGTCGACCGAAAGACCGGTCGTGTCGATGTCACGTCGGTCGCAGTACTGGGCGACGAACGCCCCGACGCAAGCTCCGAGCGAGGCGACGAAGAGGTCCGGCGGGGTCGGGGCACGGTCGCTTCCGCCCATGGAGGCGGGCACGTCGGCGGTGATCACGTGGCTCCCGATCTTCGTCTCGAAGAGCATCGACCCTGCGTAGTTGGTGGTGACGGTGGGCATGTCGTCCTCCTGGCTGTCATGACGCCTGGTCGACGCCACACCTCTCCATACCGCGATCTCGGCGCCGGAGGCCAGAGACCTCCGGCCCGGTCCGCCGGCGCAGAGGTCCTGCCGCCGGAGGCTGGTGACGTTCTTCCCTAGCCACGATGGACAACACCGCCCAGGCTGGGCGGGACCGGTGCCCCCCACCGGTTTCTACGACGATGAAGGAGCACCATGCGGAGCTTCGCAGGGCGCGACATCCTGTCCCTCAACGGGTTCGAGCGCGCCGAGTTCGAGCACGTGTTCGAGGTGGCCGACGAGCTCGAGCCGATCGCCCGGGAGCGGCGGAACGTGGACCTCCTCGACGAGAAGATCCTGGTCACGGCGTTCTACCAGCCATCCACCCGGACACGGCTCGCCCACGAGTCGGCCATGCACCGGCTTGGTGGGCGAGTGGTCGGGTTCGCCGACCCAAAGATGACGAGGGCCGGGGACTTCTACCAGGAGTCGATCAAGGACACCGTGCACATGCTCGAGTACTACGGGGATGCCATCGTGATGCGGCACTTCCGGCAGGGAGCGCCGCACGAGGCCGCCCGCTGGTCGAGCGTGCCGGTGATCAACGCCGGTGACGGCTGGGGGGAGCATCCCACCCAGGTGCTGACCGACCTCTACACGGTGAGCCGCGAGCTCGGCACCGTCGACGGCCTCACCTTCCTGGCCGTGGGGGACTGGCGAATGCGGACGATGCACTCGCTCGGGTACGCCCTGACCCAGTTCGACGCCGAGGTCGTCTACGTCTGCCCCGACGACATGGCTCCCACCGAAGAGTTCCTCGCCGAGCTGTCCGCCCAGAATCTGCGGATCCGCCGGGCCGAGCACGTGGCGGAGGCGGTCGGGCTCGCCGACGTGATCTACATGGAACCGGTGGTGCAGGCCGACTACACCGCCAGCCGTCAGGAGCGGGACGAGGGCGCGGGCGTCACCCCCGAGGCGTATCGGGTGACGCGAGAGCTGCTGGCCGAACGCGGCCGGCCAGGCTCGATCGTGCTCCACTCGCTGCCTCGCATGGACGAGCTGCCGCCCGAGGTCGACGCCACCCGTCACGCCAGGTACTGGCAGGAGGCCTACTACGGGGTCGTCATGCGGATGGCACTCCTCGCCCTCGTCCTCGGCGCGATGGAGTGAGGCCGGCGATGCAGACGGGACTCCGCGGCCGCGACATGATCACCACCCAGGAGTGGACCAAGGACGAGCTCGACACGGTGCTGGACGTGGCGTTCGATCTCAAGCGCCGGCGGGCGTTGGGCGAGCCCCATGCGCTCCTGCGGGACAAGGTCCTCGCCATGCTCTTCTTCTTCTCCTCGACCCGGACCCGGGCGAGCTTCGAGGCGGGGATGGCGCAGCTGGGTGGTCATGCGCAGTTCATCGAGTCGAAGACCACCCAGATCGCCCACGGTGATACCGCCAAGGAGATCGGGGAGATCCTCGGGCGCTACAACGACGGCATCGCCATCCGCCAGGTGGACTGGGGGATCGGTAACCGATACATCCGGGACGTGGCCGACGCCTCCCGGGTCCCGGTGCTCAACATGCAGTGCGACCTCTACCACCCGTTCCAGGCGCTGGCGGACCTGGCGACGATCATCGAGCGAAAGGGCGACCCGCGCCGGGTGACCCTCGACGTGAGCTATGCCCACGCCGAGAGCTACCAGAAACCACTGTCGGTGCCCCAGAGCCTCGTCCTCCTCGCCACCCGCTACGGGATGCGGGTTCGCCTGACCCGGCCACCGGAGTTCGCCCTCGTCCCCGAGGTGGTCGACCAGGCGTCCGAGAATGCCCGGCGGGCGGGGGGATCGTTCGAGATCGCCGAAGACTTCGAGCAGGGCGTGGCAGGAGCGGACGTCGTCTACGCCAAGGCTTGGGGGGCGATGCTGACCACGAGTGGCGAAGCAGAGTCCGCCGCGGTCGGCGCCCGGTACTCCGACTGGATCGTCGACGACCGGCGGATGGCGATGGCGGCGGACGACGCCATCTACCTGCACCCCCTCCCGGCCGACCGCAACCTCGAGGTCGCCGATAGCGTGATCGACGGCCCGCAGAGCGCCGTCTACGACCAGGCCGAGAACCGGCTCCACGTCCAGAAGGCGGTGATGGCGCTGACGATGTGAAGGCCCGAGGAACGCATCGAACGGGAGATCGGATGGAGCACCAAAGCGTCGTGGTCGCCATCGGCGGCAACAGCCTCATCACCGGTCCCGACCACCAGACGGTCGAGGACCAGAACCTGGCGGCAGCCGAGACCGACCACCACATCGCCAACCTGGTGGCCAATGGTTGCGATGTGGTCATCACCCACGGCAACGGCCCTCAGGTCGGCTTCATCCTCCGGCGTTCCGAGCTCGCCCGCCACGAGCTCCACGAGGTGCCGCTCGACGTGTGCGGGGCCGACACCCAGGGGGCGATCGGCTATCTCCTGCAGCAGAACCTGGTGGCCGACTTCACCCGGTTGGGGATCGCCAAGACGGCGGTTACGGTCGTCACCCAGGTCGAGGTCGATCCCGCCGACCCGGCGTTCTCGGCCCCCTCGAAGCCGATCGGCTCGTTCCTCACCGCCGGCGAGGCGGCCGAACGCCGGGAGCGGGATGGGTGGAACGTGGTCGAGGACGCCGGCAGGGGCTGGCGCCGCGTGGTGGCCTCACCGACCCCGGTGAGGATCGTCGAGATCGATGCCATCCGGTCCCTGGTGGAGGCCGGGTTCGTCGTGGTCGCCTGCGGGGGTGGGGGGATCCCCGTGGTTCCCGACGGTGCGGGGGGTCTGCGGGGCGTCTCCGCGGTGATCGACAAGGACCTCGCCTCGGCGCTGCTCGCCAACGAGCTCGACGCCGACCTGCTCGTCATCTCGACGTCGGTGGAGCGCGTCGCCCTCCACTTCGGGACCCCCCAAGAGACCTGGGTGGACCGCCTGACTCTCGACCAGGCGAAGGAGCTGCTGGCCGAGGGCATCCACTTCAAGCCGGGCAGCATGGGTCCGAAGATCCAGGCCGTCATCTCGTTCCTGGAGGGCGGCGGCCGTGAGGCGATCATCACCAGCCCCGGCCTGCTCGAGGACGCGGTGGCGGGCAGCGCCGGGACGAGGATCACCAGGTGACGGCACGGTCGGCGACCATCGGACACGTTCTCGGCCTGACCTGTCTCATCTGTGGGAGACGGTTCGACCCGGGTGATGTGACCTACGTGTGCCCCGACCATGGGGACGACGGCGTCCTGGACGTCGTGTACGACCACGAGCGGGTTCGTGACGGGTGGAGCCGCGCGGATCTGGCCCTCTCGAGGGAGCCGTCGATGTGGCGGTACCGGCCGCTGCTCCCGGTGACGGCGTCGGCCCCGGTGCCTCCGCTCCGGATCGGTTGGACGCCGCTCTACCCGGCACCTCGGCTAGCGGCCGGCCTGGGAATCCGGCATCTGTGGGTCAAGGACGAAGGCGGGCAGCCGACCGGCTCGCTCAAGGATCGCGCCTCGGCGATGGCGGTGGTGAAGGCCGAGGAGGTCGGGGCGGCCACCCTCACCACTGCGTCGACCGGGAACGCCGCCGCCGCCCTCGCCGGCGTGTGCGCCTCGGTGGGCCGGAGGAACGTGATCTTCGTGCCGGCGACTGCACCACAGGCGAAGATCGTCCAGTTGCTGGCGTTCGGGTCCACGGTGCTGCTTGTCGACGGCTCCTACGACGAGGCGGTGGAGCTCTGCCTGCGGGCCGCGGAGCGGTTCGGGTGGTACAACCGGACCACGGGATACAACCCCTACATGTCGGAGGGGAAGAAGACGGCCGCCTTCGAGATCGCCGAGCAGCTCGACTGGGAGGTGCCCGACGCGGTGGTGGTGAGCGTGGGGGATGGCTGCATCATCGGCGGGCTCCACAAGGGGTTCCTCGACCTTCTCGCCCTTGGCTGGATCGAACGGATGCCCCGCCTGATCGGGATCCAGGCCGAGGGGAGCGCCTTCCTGGCCGAGGCGTGGGAGCGCGGCGAGGACGTGGTGACGAAGTCGCGGATCGACGCCCACACCATCGCCGACTCGATCTCGGCCGGCCTGCCCCGGGACCGGATCAAGGCGATGCGGGCGGTGGTCGAGACCGGTGGCGCCTTCGTTCGGGTTGACGACGATGCGATCCTGGCGGCCATCCCGGTGCTGGCCCGGTCTTGCGGGGTGTTCGCCGAGCCGGCCGCCGCCGCCGCCTACGCCGGGCTCGAGGTCGCGGTCGCGGGTGGGATCGTCGATCCAGGAGAGCGGGTCGTCGTCATGTCGACCGGCACGGGACTGAAGGACGTGCCCGCCGCCCTCCGGGCGGTCGAGCGCTCCGGGCTCGGGCCCCACCGGGTGGTCCCCGAACTGACCGACGTCGAGCGGGCCCTGGCCGGAGACGCCGGGCGAGGAGCGTGAGCATGATCGACCTGACCCTCCACGAGGAACCGCTGGCCCGGGCGGCCGGACGGGCGCGGGAGCGGAGCATCGTCGTCCCCACCTTCGCCCAGATGCGCGACCCCGCCCTCGTCCCCGGCGAGGTGGTGGACCGCCTGCGGGGCGTCGGGCTGTGGGATCTCGACCCACTCAACCTCTTCCGCATCACCTGGCACAACGAGCCCGTCGCCCATGGCGGTGGCTACGGTCCCGTCGAAATCATCGAGTTCCCCTCCGAGCTCACCGGTGTTCCGGCCCGCATCCTCACCCTGGTGGGGAAGTGGTTCCCAACGGGTGCCCACAAGGTCGGTGCCGCCTTCGGGTGCCTCGTCCCCGAGCTCGTCACGGGCGGCTTCGATCCGACCACCCAGAAGGCGGTCTGGCCGTCGACCGGCAACTACTGCCGGGGTGGTGCCTACGACGCCAACCTGCTGGGATGCGAGTCGGTGGCGATCCTGCCGGAGGGCATGAGCCGGGAGCGGTTCGACTGGCTGCGCACCGTGGCCGGCGAGATCATCTCCACGCCGGGGACGGAGTCGAACGTCAAGGAGATCTTCGACGAGTGCAACCGAATCCGGGCATCCGGCGAGGACGTGGTGATCTTCAACCAGTTCGAGCAGTTCGGGAACTACCTCTGGCACTACTCCGTCACCGGGTCGGCCATGGCCGAGGTGCTCGCCGACCACCTGCAACCCGGTGATGAGTACCGGGGCGTCGTGCTGACCACCGGCTCGGCCGGCACCATCGCCTCAGGCGACCTGCTCAAGCAGCGGTGGCCGGGATCCAAGATCGCCGCCGGCGAGGCCCTCCAGTGTCCGACACTCCTCTATGCCGGCCACGGCGAGCACCGCATCGAGGGGATCGGGGACAAGCACGTCCCCTGGATCCACAACGTGAAGAACACCGATCTCGTGATCGCCGTCGACGACGAGGCTCCGATGTCGCTGATCCGGGTCTTCAACGAGCCGGCCGGACACGACCACCTCGCGTCGGTCGGGGTACCCGACGAGATCATCGCCCGCCTGCCCGAGCTGGGGATCTCGGCGGTGGCCAACCTCGTGGCGTCGGTGAAGTTCGCCAAGTGGTACGAGCTGGGCCCCCACGATGTCGTGCTCACGATGGCGACCGATTCGATGGAGCTGTATCGGAGCCGGTTGGGCGAGCTCGAGGCCGAGCGGGGTCCACTCTCCACGGCCGATGCCCGCCTCGCCCACGAGCGCTGGCTGTTCGGTGCCGGGATCGATCACATGCGAGAGCTCGACCACTGGCAGCGGCGCCGCATCCACGACCTGAAGTACTTCACGTGGATCGAGCAGCAGGGGAGGAGCTCGGCCGAGCTCGATGCCCAGTGGCACGATCCGGGATACTGGACGAGCATCCAGGGCCAGGTCGACGAGATCGACCGGCTGATCGTTGAGTTCAACGAGCGAGTTGGAACCGGGGGGTGAGCAAGCCATGCCGGTGACCGGGATCCGGAGCTTCGAGCGCCCCGACACGCTCGGAGAGGCGTGGGGGCTGGTCCAGCGGGGTGGTGGGCGGGTGCGGCTGCTCGGGGGAGGGACCGATCTCACCATCCACTGCCCACCGGAGGTGGACACCCTCGTCGATCTCTCTCGGTGCGGTCTGGCCGACATCGATTTGTCGGCGGACGGCCGGATCCGGGTGGGGGCGATGGCGACCCTCACCGACCTCCTGGAGCACCCCGCCGTCGTCGCCCACGCATCCGGGGTGATGTCCGAGATGCTCGTGGACGTGGGGTCGCCGCTACTGCGGAATGCCGCCACCGTCGGCGGACACCTCGCCCGGGGGTTCCTCTCGGACGTGGTCCCCGTCCTCCTGGCGCTGGACGCCACCGTCTCCTACCACGACGGAGCCGATCACGAGGTGGAACTGGCCGCCTACTACGGGGACGGACTCAACCACCGTCCGCACATCCTCACCCGGCTGGACCTGCCGCCCCGCCCGGAGCCGGCAGCCGCCGCCTTCCTCCGATTCTCCCGCACCGGGTTCGATCACGCCCTGGCCAACACCGCCTGCAGGGTGGACCTTGCGGACGGACACGTGGCCGATGTCCGGGTGGCGGTGGGGGTGGCGCCCGGTGTCGCCCGGCGGGTGGCGCCTGCCGAGGTGGCCCTGGTCGGAGGCATCCTGGGGCCCGAGGAGGTCGCCGCCGCCGCCGACCTCGTGGCGGGCGACCTCGAGCAGATGGGCGACGGCGGGCCGTCGGGCCCGTACCGCCGCCACCTGGCCGGGGTGCTGGTCGGGCGGTGCCTGTCGACGGTGCGGGACCGCTTGGAGGGTCGGGAATGAACATCTCGCTCACGGTCGACGGGACCCTCAGGGAGTGCGACATCGAGCCGGGGGAGACCCTGATGGAGGTGCTGCGCCGGCTCGGGTTCGCCGGCGTCAAGAACGGCTGCGCCCACGGCGACTGCGGGACCTGCGCGGTCCTGGTCGACGGCCGGGCCGTCACGTCCTGTCTCCTCTTCGCCGCCCAGGTCGACGGCGCCATGATCACGACGGTCGAGGGACTGGCGTCTCGGGAAGGGCTGCATCCGCTCCAGTCGGCGCTGCTCGACACCGGCGGCGTGCAGTGCGGGTTCTGTACGCCCGGCATCGTCATGACCGCGCTCGACCTGCTCGCCCGGGTGCCGGATCCCGACGAGCACCAGGTGCGCGTCGCCCTGTCCGGGAACCTCTGCCGGTGCACCGGCTACGTGAAGATCGTCGAGGGGATCCTGTTGGGGGCCGAGCGTCAGGCTGCCTCCCGGGGGGGAGCGGGCTGATGGGCACCTTCGTCACGGTGGGCACCAACGAGCGGAGGGTCGATGGCATCGCCCTCGTGACGGGAAAGCCCGTGTTCACCGCCGACCTCGCCGAGCCACCGGGCATGCTCCACATCGCCCTGCTCCGAAGCCCTCACGCCCATGCCCGTATCCGGGCGATCGACACCTCGCAGGCCGAGGCGCTCCTCGGAGTGGCACTGGTCCTGACCCACCACAACACCCCGGACCGCCGATACACCACGGCCGGGCAGGGGTACCCCGAGCCGTCGCCGTACGACGCCCGCATGTTCGACACCAAGGTCCGGTTCGTGGGCGACCGAGTGGCGGCGGTGGCCGCCGATTCGCTCGCCGCCGCTCGGGAGGCGTGCGAGTCGATCGAGGTCGACTACGAGGTGCTGGAGCCCGTCCTGAGCATCGACGCAGCCGTGGCCGATGGGGCGCCGATCATCCACGACGAGCCCGACTGCCTCGACGTGTGGGCCGCCGAGCGCAACATCTCGGCCCACGCCGCGGCGGTGGCGGGAGACGTCGAGGCCGCCCTGGGGGCAGCCGCAGTCGTCGTCGACGTCACCTGCGAGACCCACTACGGCCAGCACGCTCCGATAGAGCCCCACGTCGCCAGGGCCCAGCTCGACCCGGACGGGCGGATCGTGATCGTCTCGAGCACCCAGGTGCCCTTCCACGTGCGGCGTATCGTGGCCCGGCTTCTCGACATCCCCGTCCACCGTCTTCGGGTCATCAAGCCCAGGCTCGGTGGCGGATTCGGGGTCAAACAGGAGGTCCTCATCGAAGACCTCGTCGCTCTCGTGACGCTACGGACCGGCCGGCCCTGTCTGCTCGAATTCGACCGTGAGGAGGAGTTCGTCTCGTCTCGCACGCGTCACCCGATGCGGGTACGGATGCGGCTGGGGGCCGACGCCGACGGCAGGATCGACGCCGTCGACATGGAGGTCCTCTCGAACACCGGCGCCTACGGCACCCATGCATTGACCGTCCTCTCGAACGTGGGGTCCAAGACGCTGCCCATGTACAACAAGGCGCCCAATGTCCGGTTCCGGGGCGACGCCGTCTACACGACGCTCCCGGTTGGCGGCGCCTACCGGGGCTACGGGGCGACCCAGGGCCAGTACGCCATGGAGGTCGCGGTCGACCGGCTGGCCGGTGAGCTGGGGATGGACCCGCTCGAGCTCCGCCGCCGCAACCACCTGCGCGCCGGGGAGACCTCCCCGATCTTCAGGGCGCTGGGAGAGGGCCGGGAAGGCGTCGAACAGGTCATCACCTCATGCGCTCTCGACGAATGCATCCGGGTGGGAGCCGAGCGGATCCGCTGGGCCGAGCGTCGCGGGACTCGTAGGAGGGAGGGGCCGTGGCTCCATGGGGTGGGGATGTCGATCCACCTGCAGGGCTCGGGCATCCCGCTGATCGACATGGCCAGCGCCTCGATCAAGCTCAACGACGACGGGTCGTTCAACCTGCTGGTCGGGGCAACCGACCTGGGAACCGGCTCGGACACGGTCCTCGCCCAGCTGGCGGCCGAAGTCCTGGGCGTTCCTCTGGAGAAGGTCGTCGTGCTCTCCTCCGACACCGACCTCACCCCGTTCGACGTCGGTGCCTATGCCTCGTCGACGACGTACGTGTCCGGAACCGCCGTGGTGAGAGCAGCCGATGACGTGGCCGCCCAGATCCGGGAGGTGGCGGCGGCGATGCTCGGGGTCGATCCCGCCAGTCTCCAGCTCGCCGACGAACGCGCGGGAACAGCCGAGGGCGAGAGCGTGTCGCTCGAGGACGTGGCCCTCCGGAGCCTCTATGCCACCGATCAACGCCAGATCGCGGCCTTCGCCTCGTTCGTCCCCGAGATCTCCCCGCCGCCGTTCCTGGCCAGCTTCGCCGAGGTCCGCGTCGACGTGCAGACGGGCCGGATCGAGATCCTCGACTACGTCGTCGCCGTCGACTGCGGCACGGCCGTCAACCCCAACCTGGCCGAGGGACAGGTGGAGGGGGCCATCGCCAACGGGATCGGGTACGCGCTCATGGAGGAGATGACCTTCACAGCCTCCGGCCGCTGCCGGACCCCCGATTTCGCCCGCTACAAGATCCCGGGGACGCTCGACATGCCGCCGCTCGAGGTGATCCTGGTCGAGTCTTTCGAGCCGACCGGCCCCCACGGGGCGAAGTCGATCTCGGAGATCGGGATCAACGCCCCGCTGCCTACCATCGCCAATGCCGTTCATGACGCCACCGGGGTGTGGCTCACGGAGTCGCCATTCACCTCCGAACGCGTCTGGCGGGCGCTGCAGGAGGCGGGAGTGTCCTGACCAAGGGCAGGTCAGCTCTGTCGGAGTTGGAGGCCAGGGAGCGAGATGCGGCCATCGGCGAGGCCAACCAGCGTCGCCGTCCGGCCGTGCCTGCGACCCAGCACGTAGGCCACCGCGGTGAAGCTCGCCGCCGAGACGCCCAGCGCCGACCAGGCGACAGCCTGCTTGGTCTTGCGGGCGAACACCACGACGGGCCAGCCGCGTTCGCGCGCCACCTGGGTGAGCTGGGAGTCGGGGTTCACCGCCACGGGGTGTCCGACGAGGTCGAGCAGAGGCAGGTCGCCGATCGCGTCGGAGTAGGCGTACGAGGTGGCGAGGTCGTAGCCCTGCCGGATGGCCACGAGGCCCACGGCTTCGGCCTTGCCAGGGCCGTGGCAAAAGGGCCCGTCGAGCTCGTCGGTGTAGTGGCCGTCGACGATCTTGCCCCGCGTCCCGATCGCCCCGGTCATGTCGAGGGCCCGGGCGAGTGGCTCGACGATTTCCTGAGGCGAGGCGGAGGCGATCCACGTGTCACGCCCCGCCTGGCGGTGCATCTCGACCAGCTTGCGCGATTCGGGGCGAAGCCTCGCCACGAGCTTCGGGAGGACCGCCTCGCCGATATCGGCCAGCTTCTCCACCGAGACCCCGGCGACCTTGCCGAGCATGGCGCTCCGCGCCTCCTCGTTCCGGTCTTCGGTCTCGCCCAGCAGCTTGAAGGCGGCTGCGTCGAGGGCCCAACCCGCCACTTCCCGGCCGGAGGCGAGGCCCTGACGCCAGGACTCGATGGCGAACGGGAAGATGGACGCCCCCGAGATCAGGGTCCGGTCGAGATCGAAGAAGGCCGCGCTCTTCATGGGTTCCCGCTGGCTGCGGTGAGCTCGGCCGCGATCCGACCAGCCCACGCGTCGATGGCCTGCCAATCCCGGTGGTCGCCCTCACCGGCTCGCACGGCCAGGAGTATGGCCTTCTCGGCGAATCCGAGCACCGACTTGTCGATCTTGCCGGTGAACACCCGGTGCTCGCGCGGCTCGACCGCCGCTTCGATGTCGGCGACGTCGACCGACACCTCGGGCTCGGGCTTGGGAGGGTCGCCGATCGGGCCGCTCGAGAAGAGCCAGACGGGCCGCTCGCGCAGGTCGCCGGCGTGGTGATCGACGATCCGGCGGGCCGGCTCCAACCAGTGACCGGCGTACACGCCCGATCCGAGGACGACGGCATCGAAGCCGGCGACCGTCGTCACGTCTTCGGCCCGCACGACCGAGACGTCGAGTGACAAACCGGCGAGAGCCCGGCCGATCGCCTCGGCGATCTCGGCGGTGGCTCCGTGCTTGCTGGCGGCGGTGACGAGGACGCGCATCAGACCTCCCGGTCGCTGGGCGGGAGTCTGCCCGACGAGGGCTCGTGGTGCCAGGTCCGGTCGGCCCGATCTTCGGGTGTGGCGGGCTGACAGGCCGGGCACCAGTAGGTGATGCGGGGAGCGCGCCGGCCCACCCATCCCTGGTCGATCTCGGTCCGGCAGCGGCGGCAGGGGGCACCGGTGCGCCGGAACACCCACGACTCGCGGCCGGGAACGGTCGAGCCGGTGGTGGTGCGGGCGGCCCGACGGGCATTCGGGGGCATGATGCGTCGGGCCCGGCGGGCAAGCCCATCGGTCGTCCCGGCGTCGAGCGTCCCGACCGGCCGGGACGGGTGAATGCGTTCGAGGAACAGGATCTCGCACGTGAACTCGTTCCCGATGCCCGCAACGACCCGCTGGTCGAGCAGGAGGTCGACCACCGGGGACCCGGGATCCACGAGTGCCGCCCTCCGCCGGTACTCATCCCAGTCGAAGGTCGCCGCCAGGATGTCGGGCCCGAGCCGCTCGAGGGCTCGGTCGATGACCCGCCTCCGCTCGACCTCGATGGTCGGCGCCGAGAGGCACACGACCGTGTGGTCACCGGTGGAGATCACCAACCGGGCGGCCCCCGAGGTCCTTCGGCCGGTTGCTCCGCGCCGCTGGATGAGCCAGCGGCCGGGCATGCCCAGCCAGGTGCGGATCGTGAGATCGCCCTCCACATCGATCAGGAGGTGCTTGCCGTAGGTCCGGATGCCGGTGATGCGGCGACCCGTCAGACGGGCTGCCCACCGGCGGACGGCCGGCGACCCGTCGACCGCCTCGATGGTCTCGCCGACCAGCACGGGGCGCAGTCGTTCGGCGGCGCGGACGTAGCTGTCGCCCTCCGGCACGTCAGCGCCTCCGGTGGACCAGGCCGCGCGGGCCGGGTGCGAAGCCCGCCTCGGCCAGGGCGCCGGACATCCCGGCGGCGCCGGCCGGGGCGCCGTCCACCTCCTCGATGCGGAAGCGGCGATGGCGGGAGGCCACCCTTCCCACGGCCCCGGCGATCGGATGCCAGAGGTCGGGATCGTCGACGAACAGGCGCAAGCGGCGACCGTCGGCGAACGCCGCCAACGTCCCGTCGAGCAGGACGACGTAGGCTCCGGCGACACGGGCGAGCCTGGCGTCGCCGGTGGCCGGCCATGGCAGGGCCGCGCCGTAGGGGTTGGCGGGGTCGGTGGCGGCCAGGGCGACCACCCCCGGAGCGGTCTCCGAACGGATCCGATCGACGGCGCCCGGCAGCGCGAACTGGGCACCGCCGAGCCCCTCGATGAAGTACCCCCGGCGGATCCTGCCGGTGTCCTCCATCCTGGTCAGCACCGGATAGATGCCCGAGAACCCGCCGGCGATCCCCTCGTAGGCGACCACGGACCGCGTCACGATGCCATGGCGATCGAGCAGCTGTTCGGCCCAGGCAGCCCCTCGCTCGGTGCCGGACGGGAGCGCGGGGGCGAGCTCTCCCACGAGCGACCACCTCCCCGAGACCTCGGGCGGGAACGAGGACGAGCCGAGGGCCCGAGGCCCGGTCGGGCGGTGGGACCGCCGGGTCAGAAAGGCACGCACCGGGGACAGGGTGTCGTTGGTCACCAGCCCGGCCCAGGCCAGGTCCCAGAGGGCATCGGACACCTGCGCCGGGTCGCCGCCACCGCAGGCGGCGTAGATGTCGGGGAAGAAGCTGGCGCCACGATCGGTCAGCCGGGCGAGGATCGCCGCGTGATGAGGGCCATCGGGGGGATCCGACACCGGTCCCCGCCACAGCAGAGGGAGCCGGTCGCGGAGGTACAGGGCGATACGTCCGTCTCGGGGGCCGAGCGACCCGCGGCCCACCCATACGAGCTCACCCGAGATCATGACGTCGTCGAGCCACGGACCGGCCTCTTCGACCCGGGCGGCAAGCACGTCCCGCTCCAGGACCGAGGCAGGGATCTCGGATCCCTGGAGACGGCGGACCGCCTCGCCGATGGCGGTCGCTCCCCGCAGGGGCCCGTTGCCGGCGTGGTGCCAGGCTGGAAGGAACCGGGCGAGGGCGGCCGGCTCGGCAGGCTCGATCTCGGCTCGCAACACGGCCAGCGATCGGCGCTTCAGACGCCGCAGGACCTCGGCGTCCACCCACTCGCGCTGGTCTCCTCCGGGTCGGAATGCCCCTGCCACCACCCGGCCCTGGGATTCGAGGCGAACGAGGGCGGTGAGCACCGCCCCCGCGGGCAGGGCGAGCGCCTCGGCGGCCTCGGGGACCGTGAAGGGGCCGTGGGTGCGGGCATGGCGGCCGACGACGTCCCCGAGCGGATCCTCGACCGGCTCGAGGAACACCTGGGGGACGCCCCGGGGCGGCTGGACCCCGCATCCGTCACGCAGCCGGGCGGCGTCCTCGACGGCCGCCCACCGCTCCCGGCCGCCGACCCTGACCCGGATGACCCGGCGGGCCACCTCGAGGTCCTGGAGCGAAGCGCTGACATCGGTGCCCCGCATGCGTGCCGACAGCTCGTCCTGCGACAGCGGCCCCAGGAGCCGGAGCAGGTCGTGTAGCCCATCGACACCGGTCAGCCGGCGATCCTCGGACAGGTGCTGGAGGTCGAGCTCGACGGCCTCGATCACCTCCGGCGACAGCAGCTCCCGCAGCTCACCCTCTCCCAGCAGCTCGCGCAACAGATCCCGATCGAGCGTCAGCGCCGCCGCCCTCCGCTCGGCCAGCGGCGTGTCGCCCTCATAGAGGTAGGCAGCGACGAACGCGAAGAGCAGCGACGCGGCGAACGGCGACGGTCGGGCGGTGTCGACCTCGACCAGCCGGAGCCGGCGCTCGCGGAGACCTGCCAGCACCTCCCGCAAGGCGCCGAGGTCGAAGTCGTCCTGCAGGACCTCGCGGTACGCCTCCAGGACGATGGGGAAGGCGCCGAAGCGCCGGGCCACGGTCAGCAGATCGGCCGACTTCCGGCGTTGCAGCCAGAGCGGGGTACGGCTTCCCGGGCGCCGGCGGGGAAGGAGCAGCGAACGGGCGGCGGCCTCCCGGAAGCGCGCCGCGAACAGCGCGGTGTCGCCGAGGTGCTCGACCACCAACTCCTCGACCTCGTCGGGATCGAGCGCGAGGTCGGCTGCGGACGGAGCGTCGTCGACGTCCGGAAACCGAAGGGCGATGCCGTCGTCGGACCAGATGACGTCGACATCGGTCCCCCATCGCCCCCGGAGACGCTGGACGAGCGCCATCGCCCAGGGAGCGTGGACCCTGGCCCCGAGTGGCGACAGGAGCACCAGCCGCCAATCTCCGATCTCGTCTCGGAAGCGCTCCACCACGATCGTCGTGTCAGAGGGAAGTGTCCCGGTCGCCTCTCGCTGATCGGCGAGGTAGGCAACCAGGTTGGACGCGGCCAGGGGATCGAGTGCATACCGGGTGGTCAGGGTCGTCCGGGCGGCGTCAGCGTCCATCTCCGCGATCTCCCGCACGAATCGACCCACCGCCCGTCCGGTCTCGAGCGAGCGTCCCAGGGCGTCGCCGTGCCAGAACGGCATCTTGGCCCCGGGCTCGCCGGGTGCCGGCACCACCTCGACCCGATCGGGGCCGATGTCCACGATCCGCCACGAGGCAAGCTACTAACGATGTCTATTTCCCCTTTGTGAAATTGTGGATATAATTCTTCCATGACCTGCTTTCCTTGGTCAGTAATAGCCACAAAGGTTATCCTTCTATCTCTC
>JAWOJB010000056.1:0-7279 GCA_046484325.1 Acidimicrobiia bacterium
CGAGACCACCCTGGTTCCCGCAGGGTCGATGTCACAGAGGAGGACGGCACCGGTGTGCCCAGAGAGAACCGACATGGTCGCCCCGGTCACCGGATCCCAGATCCGCAGCGTGCGGTCCTGACTGCCGGAGACCACGAGCCTGCCGTCGGGGGTTACCGCGCAGCAGTTGACACCGCCGGTGTGACCCCGAAGCCGGACCACAGGACGGTCGCCGTCGACCGGGATCGCCGTGAGGGTCGAATCGGCGGAAGCCGCCACCGCATACCGCCCGTCGGGGCTGACGGTGCAGGCGTTGATCCCGAGGATGCCGGCCTCCGATCTCGTGTCGTGGAGGCGCGTCACACCACCGGCGACGGGCCACACACCCACGATCCCGTCCTCGCTCGCGGTGACGGCCAGTCGTCCGGTCGGGTCGATCCAGCAATCGACCACCATGCCCTGGTGGCCGGTTGGTGAGGACGTCGCGCCGGCGCGCCCCAGATCCCGGATCCGCACGGCGCCCGACGTGTCGCCCGATACCACGGTTCGGGCGGCGGCATCGATCGCACACGCCGACACCGGCGCGTGATGAAGCTCGAACGAGCGGGCGAGACGCGTGGAGCCGACGGGCGGTGCGAGCAGCGAGAACCACAGGGAGCCTCGCGCCCTGCGCTTTCGGGCTTCCTCGGCCACCAACGCGGGCCACCTCGAGGGCTCCCACGCCAGGCGGTTGGCGACCTGTTGCCAGAGGAGATCGGGTCGCTCTTCGAGAACGTGTGCCTCGCGTTCGAGACAGTCACCCAGGGAGGTCAACCAGGTCCGATCGCCTTCGATGAGCGCCGACTCGCCGGTCATCGGCGAAGGGCTTCTACAGGTTGGCGAGGGCGCGCCGACCCGCGTCCAGGTCGGCGCCGAACTTGGTCATCAGCAAGAACAGCGCCTTGGCCTCGATCTCGCTCATCTCTGGCTCCGCGGCCTTCGCTCGACCGAAGACGCCTTTCTTCTTCGGCTCGGAGCCCGCCGCGTCGGCGATCAGCTTGGCCATACCAAGGGCGGAGAAGAAGAACCGGTTGTATTCGTCGGCGGTCAGGTGTTCCCCGAGCACCGTTCGAATCCCCATGATCTCCCGCTCGATCGCGTCGGGGCCGGAGGAGGTGATCCGGGTCGACTCGGCGTACGATGCCTCGAACTGGGCCGGCGTGCTCAGGTCGGTCAGCACCTCACGGAGGAGCGGATCGTTGTAGCTCCGGGCATCACCGACCTCCTGGGCGAACTGCGCCGCTTCCTCCGGCTGCATCCGCCCATCCGCTAGTGCGACGAACTGGAACATGAGTGGAGGCAGGCGCAAGACCTGCGACCACTCGGTGGTCGAAAAACGTTCCTTCATCTCCCTCCCGGGCTCGCTGCACTCAGAGTAAGGACCACTCAAGTGGCCACCCATGGGCCAAAGGGCCACAGTGGGCCGCCCGCCGCCACAGGACGACTCGGTGAAACGCCCTACCGCCAGACCTGCCCGACCGGCTGAACCACCCCCCGCCCGTATCGATCGGTCTAGCGGCCCCGGGTTCCCTCCAGGAGTGCCGCCCCCGGAAGGCCGTCGAAGTGGGTCACGGGATCGTGTGGGCGCGAACGGAGCGGACGTCTCCGGTCTTGGGGTAGCCATCTCCACCGCCGGTCGGGTCGCGGAACTCGAAGAGGTCGACCATCAGCTGCATCGGGTAGCCGAGCCGCTGGGGGGAGCGGTGGACGAGTTGGTCGTCGACGAAGAAGGAGATACCGGGCTGGTCCGGATGCCATTCGGCGGCGTAGAGATGCCAGGTGGTGGCGTCGATCGCCAGGTCGACGGTTCGCATGTCGGTGACGAGCCGGGGATCGGAGTGCGCCTTCACGCCCAGGTTCACCTGGCTGCGCTGCTTCGTAGCAGCATGACCGAGCAGCTCGGCGACGCAGATCTCGCCGCATTCGTCGGGTGACTCCTCGAACCCGACCAGCCAGAACGCCAGCATCACCGTGGGGTCTGGCGTGGCCCGCAGCTCCGCTTCGACGCGTCCTCCGACCGGGAGGAACAACCGGCGCGTGGGCTGTTCGGTGACGACGGCAAGGCCGTCGGTGTGCCGGTGGGTGCCCACGGGGGAGCCGACCGGTCCCGAATGGACCCCGGTCTGCAGGCCCGACACCCGCATGGCGCCGTCCTCTTCACGCCAGGCCGGCTGGTCCCGCTCGATGAGCAGCCGCAGCCCTTCGCTGGTGAGCCGGTAGCGGCGCGGCGGACCGTTCGGGCGTGGTCCACTGGGGGAGGTAGTGGGTGACCCACCGGTCAGGGTCGACCTCGCCGGCGTCGAATCGCTCATCGAAGACACGCACTCGCTGTCCCATCCTCGCCTTCCCTCGGCGCCGACCCACTGGATACCAGCTTGTGCGAGGCGACCAAGCTGGTCGAGGGTGGTGTGCCGATCGTCTGGGAGAATCGCGACGTGGCCGTGATACGCGACATCGTCTTCGACTGTCGGCATCCTGCTTCGCTCGCCCGGTTCTGGGCGCAGGCACTGGACGGGTACGACGTAGCCCCCTACGACGAAGCCGAACTCGAACGGCTTCGGGCTGAGGGTTTCCGCGGACCAGAGGACGACCCGACGGTTCTCGTCACGGGTGGCGACGGCCGGCCTCGCCTCTGGTTCCAGCTCGTTCCGGAGGAGAAGACGGTCAAGAACCGGGTGCATCTCGACCTCCGAGTCGAAGACGTCGGAAGGGAGGTCGATCGCCTCCTCGGGCTGGGCGCCACCGAACTCCATCAGGTGGAGTCCCGCGTGACGATGGCCGACCCGGAGGGCAACGAGTTCTGCATCGATCGGATGTAGTGGGCCTCGCCCGAGGCGACCCGGGCACCGGGGCCTGGGTGGCGGTGCACCAGGTTCAGCCTTCCGAGGGGTTTCTCCCGGCGGCCCCTCGGCGGTGTGCGGGCGCCCGGTCCTCGAAGGGGCGCCGCTCGATCCTCGTCGAGGGTGAACCCCTCCCGACCGGTTGGTCACCGGCCGGCGACCCGGTCATCTCGATGGTGAAGTCGCCTCGAGCGACGGCCATGTCCCTTCGGAAGCTGTCAGGCGAAGAAGTCGTTGATGCGTTGAGTGTCGTCGGAGAAGGCCCAGCGGTGGGTCACTCGCCCCTCGGCATCGGTGTGGTAGATCTCGGCGGTCCGGTAGTCGAAGGTGGCGTCGCCTCGGGTGGCGGTGGCGGTGACGAGGGCGATCATGTGGTCGTCGTTGGCGACCACGTCGTGCAGGTCGACCGAGATCTGGACGTCGGAGGCCAGGTCGTCCATCCTCGCCATCAGGGCCGCCTTCCCCCGGATCGGCTCTGACGCTCCGATCTCCCACCACTCGATGTCCTCGGCGATGGCGTCGGCCATCTGACTCATGTCTCCGGCCTGCATCGCAGCCCTCATGCTGCGATAGCGGGCGGCGTTCGGATGATCGGACATGTCGGGCCTCCCTCCGTCGACCGGCGACCTGCTCGGCCCCTTCGGACCCTACGCCCCGCCAGGGCCGGATGGAGACGGAAAGCTTGGCGTCCGAACCGTTGGTTCGCCCGGCCCCACGAGGCCTCCGCCCGGATGGTGAGGGGCGATAGGCTCCCGCCGTGGCTTCCAGGCCGACGGGCACCGTCTCCTTCCTCTTCACCGACGTGGCCGGTTCGACCCGACTGTGGGACTCCGACCGGGAGGGCATGGCGGCGAGCCTGGCCGTCCACGACCGGATCCTCACCGAGGCACTGGCCGCCCACGGTGGATACGTATTCTCGACGGCGGGCGACTCGTTCGGAGCCGCCTTCCCGACCGCCCGGGCGGCGCTGACGGCGGCGGTGGCTGCTCAGCTGGCGCTCGGCTCGGAGGCGTGGACGGGGCCGCCGATCAGGGTTCGGATGGGAATCCACACCGGCTCATCCCAGGAACGGGACGGCAACTACTTTGGGCCCGACGTCAACCGGGCGGCCCGGGTCATGAGCGCCGCCAACGGGGGGCAGGTGCTGGTGTCGGGGGCGACCGCCGAGCTGGCCGGAGCCCTCGAAACCCCGCTCGCCTTGGTCGACCGGGGCATCCACGCCCTCAAGGACCTGGAGCGGCCCGAGCACCTGTTCGAGCTCCGCCATCCCGACCTGCCGGAAGTGGCGGAGGACCTGCACACCCTGGACGTCGAGCGGGTCCACCTGCCGTCGCAGCTGACCACCTTCGTGGGCAGGCAGGTAGAGCTCGAGGCGGTGACACGGATGATCCGGGGATCTCGCCTCGTCACCCTCACCGGAGCCGGAGGCACGGGCAAGACCCGACTCGCCGTCGAAGCGGCCTCGACCCTCTCCGATGAGTATCCCGATGGCGTCTGGATGGTGGAGCTGGACCCGATCTCCGACGGCGATCTGGTGGCGTCGGAGGTGGCGAACCTCTGGGGCCTGCGGCCCGGGGAGGGGATCGAGCTCGTCCAGGTGATCGTCGGGCATCTCGCCGGACGCCGGCTGCTGCTGATCGTCGACAACTGCGAGCACGTCCTGGCTTCCGCCGCGAGGGTGATCGACACCCTCCTCGCCGCCGGCCCCGGGCTGTCGGTGGTGGCCACCTCGCGTGAGTCCCTGGGGATCCCCGGGGAGACGGTGTACCGGGTTCCCTCGCTGGGCCTCCCGGCCGACGGTGCCGCCGACGTGGACTCCGACGCCGTCAGGCTGTTCCTCGACCGGGCGGGCCGCGTCCGGCCCGGGTTCTCGGCCACCCCGACGGACCTGGCGGCCATCGCCCGTATCTGCCGTCGCCTCGACGGGATCCCGCTCGGCATCGAACTGGCCGCCGCCCGGATGCGCACCCTTGGCCCGTTGCAGCTGGCCGACCGGATCGACGACTCGTTCCGGATCTTGGCCGGAGGAGCGAAGGCCGGCGTCGCCCGCCAGCGAACGCTGGAGACGGCGATCGACTGGTCGCACGACTTGCTCGACGACCGGGAGTCGAGCCTGTTCCGCCGGCTGTCGGTGTTCGCGGGCGGGTTCGACCTTGTCGCCGCCGAAGTCGTGGGAGCGAGCGAGGGCGTCGAGGACTGGGAAGTGCTCGACCTGCTCGACCAACTCGTCGACAAGTCGCTGGTTGTCGTCGGCCCCGCCGGGGGCGACACCCGGTTCCGGCTGTTGGAGCCGATCCGGCGTTACGGCGAGGAGCGCCTCCTCGAGGCCGGAGAGCTGAGCGAGGTACGGTCGGCCCACGCTCGTCACTATGCCCGGCTGGCGGCGGCCACCGCACCCCGGCTCCGCGGCCGCGACCAGGACATCGCCGTCGCCGGGCTCATGTTGGAGCTCGACAACCTGAGGGGGGCGCTCGCCACCCTGGTCGACCAGCGCGACGCCGATCTCTTCCTCGACACGTGCTTCCACCTGCTCTGGTTCTGGGCGCTGGCGAGCCTCCAGGTCGAGGGCAGGGAAGTCGTGCTGTCGGGGCTCGAGGAGGTCGGCGCGGTGGCCTCGCCGTCCTCGGTCGCCAGGGCCTGGTTTGCCGTCTCGATGCTTGCGGTCTTCCTCACCGATCCCCGGGCGGTCGAGTACGCCGAGAGAGGCATGGATGTGGCCCGTCGAGCGGACGACGCGCTGGCCGGCTGGGTGAGCCTGCAGCGTGGCATGGCCGAGGCCAACGTCGGTTCGGGTGACGATCCGCGCCCCTGGCTGGAGGAGGGGGAGCGGCTGATCCGCCTCCACCCGGAGATTGCGATGTGGGACCCCGAGTGGGACGGCCTGTTCGTGGATTTCATGCTGGAGTTCGGCGGGCTCGGCACCCCCGAAGAGCGAGCGGCGCGGACCCGGAAGCTGATCGCCGGCGCCACCGCTCTGGGCGATCGGTACATGGCCGCCAACGCCATGGTGTCCGCCTACTTCCTTCCTGGCGACGTCGACGAGGACTGGGTGATCGGCCGACTTCGGGAAGCAGCCACGATGCTCCGCGATCTCGATTCGCGCCACGGTCTCGGGCATGCCCTCTTCTACCTCGGCAACCGGACCCGCCAGTCGGGGAGGGGGAAGGGTCTCGAGGAGTTGGCGGAGGCGTCGCTCCTGCTGGGCGAGGTGGGGGACGTCCCCTGCTCGACCTGGTCGGGAGTGCGGCTCGTCGAGGGCTTGATCGATGACGGCTCGTTCGAGGACGCCGCACGCGAGTTGGCGGTGATCGCCCGCCGACTTCTCGCCTTCGACCGCGAGGTCGAATCGGGGGTGGTCGTCCAGGCGTGCCGGCTGGCGGCGGGGAGAGGGGAATGGCCCACGGCCGCCCGTCTCCTCGGCAGGCTCGAGTCCGGAGGGGCCGGGGGAGAGGAAGGCGTCGCCACGCTCCGGCAGGAGATCGCCGGCGCCCTGCCCGAGGACGAGTTGGCCGGCCTGTCCGCGGACGGCGGGGCCATGTCCGCCCGCCAGACTCTCGCCGAGATCGCGACCGCGTTCGCCCGTTGACGCCCCGGTGGTGGCCGGCCTCTTGCCATCCGATCTCGGTTGGGTAATCTATAACCAAATGGTTGTAGATCAGCTCGGCGATGCCGAGGTCGACCGGCTCTTCCACGCCCTGGCGGATGTCACCCGTCGCGACATCGTGGTGCAGGCGGCCACGGGAGACTCGTCGATCTCGGCGCTGGCCCGCCGCTATCCGATGAGCGTGACGGCGATCCAGAAGCACGTTGCGGTGCTCGAGTCCGCAGGGTTGATCCGGAAGGAGCGGAGGGGCCGCGAGCAGATCATCACCACCGAGCGGGCGACCCTCGCCGCGGCTCGCCAGATCCTCGACCGTCTCGAAGCCATGTGGCGGGAGAGGCTCGACCGATTCGGAGAGGTGCTCTCCGAGCTGCCGGAAGGAGACCAGGCATGACCGTGACCGCCGTGACCAAGGATCCCGTGCGCGCCTCGATGACCATCGTGGCCGAATACTCGGCGACAGCCGCCCGCGTGTGGCAGCTGTGGGCCGACCCCCGTCAGCTCGAACGGTGGTGGGGGCCTCCGACCCATCCCGCCACGGTGACCGACCACGACCTGTCTCCGGGCGGGTTGGTGCGGTACTTCATGACCGGCCCCGACGGCGAGCGGTTCCACGGCGGGTGGCGGGTGATCGGCGTCGAGGAGCCCTCCCGGCTCGAGTTCGAGGACTTCTTCGCCGGCGAGGACGGCGCCGAGAACCCCGATCTGCCGGTGACACGGACCGTGGTCTCGATCGAGGTCGACGCCGGGGTGACACGGATGACGATCGAGAGCCACTTCCCGTCGCCCGAGGCCCTGGCCCAGGTGCTCGAGATGGGCA
>JAWOJB010000067.1:0-15053 GCA_046484325.1 Acidimicrobiia bacterium
GCAACCGGGGCGAGGGCGGGCGCCACCGTTCCTGCTGCACGCCCATCCACCACATCCAGGCCACGAGCGCCTGAAGCGCCAGGAGGCCGGCAAGCGGGTGGGCCGACCAGGCCGCCGCCCAGTCGCCCCGTACGAGGGCAGCCACGCCCCGGGTGGCGCCGCAGCCCGGACAGGCCATTCCGGTACACCGAGCGAACAGGCAGACGGTGGGCCCACTCTCGGCCGGGTTCCACACGGCGAGCAGGACCAGCCCCATCGCCGGGGCGAACACCGGCCACCGACCCAGGAACGCGGGCCGGACCCCCCGGACGGCGGCGGTGAGCGGCGCGGCCATGGAGTGCCTCAGACGCCCCCGCTCGACACTGTCGCGATCATGCCGAAGAGCAGGAAGAAGATGCCGACGAGCAGCCCGATTCCCAACAACACCGTTCCGATGATGCCCAGGATCCGACCGGCGTTGGCGGTACCCCGATTCTCGGGTGGTCGCCGGCCCGCGTCGATCGCCGCCAGCTCCTTGCCGCCGATGTTCCATGCGAACGGGGCCAGGATGCCGCAGACGATGATCCCGAGGATCCCCAGCACGAGTGCGGTCGTCGCCTGACTCTGCTCGGGGTACATCTGATTGAAGCCGGGCTCACTCGGTGTGGACATTGGGTGCTCCTCGTAGGTGTCGGCCCGAAGGTAGCCGCTGCTCAACGCCCCACGGCGTCCAGACCCCGGTAGAGGGCGGAGGCGAAGGGAAGGAACCAGGCCCGGCCCCGGTAATACCAGCGCCCGGGGTGGCCGATCTCCTCGAATGGGCTGCGGGTCAGCTCTCCCGAGATGCGACCGGCGGCCTCGGCCCCGAGATACGTGGCCAGCGCCACTCCGTGGCCGCCGTACCCGAGTGCGTACCAGACGCCGTCGATCCGGCCCAGGTGGGGCATCAGATCGAAGGTCACCCCGAGGCGCCCCCCCCAGGTGTGGGTCAGCGGGACCCGGGCCAGCTCGGGGAATATCTCGATGATCCGCCCTCCGAGGAAGCCTGCGCTCTCACGGAGGTCGAGGTCGGGGGCGAGGTTGTGCCTCCCTCCCATGAGGATCCGGTCGTCGGGGGTACGACGGAAGTAGTTGAGCAATCGGCGGGCGGTGTACAGCATCCGGTTTCCCGGGATGAGGCGTTCGGCGACCGAGGGATCGAGCGGCTCGGTCACGGCAATGTAACTGCCGATCGAGACCACCTTGTGGCGCAGCCCGGGCAGCAGCCGGTCGGTGTATCCGTTGGTGGCGACCAGGACGTCGCCTGCCCGGACGGTGCCGTGGGAGGTGGTGACCTGGAACCCCGCCCCGGATCGCTCGACCCCTGTCGCGCGGCACCGCTCGACGAGCCGGACGCCGCGGCCGGCCACCGCTCCGGCGAGGCCGAAGGCGTAGGCGGCGGGGTGGAGCCCGCCCGCCTCGGGATCGATGAGGCCTGCGGTGAACACATCGCTGTCCACGGTCTCGCTGCGGAGCCGGTCTCCGGTCACGAACTCCATGTCCACTCCGAGCTCGTCCCGCATGAAGGCCTGGTGCGCGCGGAGCGACTCTGCGTCGCGAGGATGGGTGCCGAGGAGCACCGCCCCGGATCGGTGCCAATGGGCCTCGATTCGCTCCGACCCGATGATCTCTTCGACCAGCCCGAGCGCCCGGGTCGAGGCTTGCCAGAGCTCACGGCCGAGCACCGGCCCATACGAGTCGAGGACCCCAGCGGCATCGAGTTTGAAGCCCGGTTCGACCATTCCGCCGTTCATGCACGAGGCGCCACGGGCGATCGGTCCCGCATCCACCACCGTCACCGCTCTCCCTGCGTCGGCCAGGCGGCGGGCTGCCGAGAGCCCGGTGAATCCGGATCCGACGACGATCACATCGGCATCGTCGGGGAGATCGGAGGTGAGCCCGGGCGGGAACGGCCGGTCGTCCACCCAGAACGGCAGGGTCAGCAGGTTGCTCGAGGCCGATGCCATGGGGGTTTCAGGCTATCGGAGCCCGTGGCCCGTCTGATCGCTACGCTCCCCGACCCATGACGCCGGCCCCCGACCTGGTGTTCGTCAACGGTCCGGTGTTCGCTGTCGATCCGGCCCGATCGACGGCGCGGGCGGTGGCCATCGGCGACGGCCGGATCGTGGCGCTCGGTGGTGATCGCGAGGTCGCCGAGCACATCGGGCCCCGCACCGAGGTTGTCGACCTCGCCGGCCGGATGGTGCTCCCCGGGTTCCAGGATGCCCACGTCCATCCCCAGATGGGTGGCCTCTACCTGCTCAGGTGCGACCTGCTCTCCGCCTCCGATGCAGGCGAGGCGATCGTCACGATTGCCGCGTACGCCGGCGCCCATCCGGACGGCTGGATCCGCGGTGGCGGATGGAAGTATGAGTGGTTCGAGCGCGGCACACCGTCGTTGGACGACCTCGACCCGGTGACCGGTGATCGCCCCGCCTATCTCAGGGTCAGCGACGGCCATTCCGCCTGGGTCAACGGTGCCGCCCTCCGGGCAGCGGGCATCGATGCTTCGACGCCCGATCCCCCCGACGGCCGGATCGAGCGGCTTCCCGATGGATCGCCTCAGGGAACGCTGCACGAGGGTGCCATGTACCTGGTCGAGCGAGTGCTACCGCCGGAGACCTCGGGGGATCTGGAGCTGGCGCTGGCGACGGGTGGCCGGCACCTGCTCGAGCTCGGGATCACGTCATGGCAGGACGCCTGGGTCGGGCCCGAGCTGCACGAGGCCTACCGGGGACTGGTCGGGCGGGGGGCGCTGGTGGGCGCCGTTCGAGCGGCGCTCTGGTGGGACCGCGCCCGGGGGATGGAACAGGTCGAGGAGCTCGTCGTCAGACGCTCCGAGCGGGTCGGCGACTACCGGCCGGAGGCCGTGAAAATCATGCTCGATGGGGTCTGCGAGAATTTCACCGCATCGATGCTCGACCCCTATCTCGACGGCGAGGGGCGGCCCACCGGTGGCCACGGCATCGACATGATCGACCCGGAGGAGCTCGCAGGAATCGTCCGGGAGCTCGACCGGCTCGGGTTCCAGTGCCATTTCCACGCCGTCGGCGACGCGGCCGTCCGCCATGCGCTGGATGCGGTCGAGGCGGCCCGGATCGCCAATGGCTGGTGGGATGCCCGCCACACCATCGCCCACCTCCAGGTGATCCACCCCGACGACCTGCCCCGATTCCGCCGGCTGGGCGTGGTGGCGAACCTCCAGCCCCTCTGGGCCCAGTCCGAACCGGCGATGACCGAGCTGACCATCCCGTTCCTGGGCGAGGGTCGGGCGGCCCGGCAGTATCCCTTCGCCTCGCTCCGCCGAGAAGGTGCTGCGCTGGCCATGGGGAGCGACTGGCCGGTGTCGACCGCCGACGTGATGGAACAGGTCCACGTCGCGGTACGGCGGGTCGGGCCGCAGGACGCGACGGCTGATGCCTTCCTCCCCGACGAACGCCTCGATCTGGCGACGGCACTCACTGCGTTCACGGCCGGTTCGGCATTCGTGAACCACCTCGCAGCCGACCGCGGAGGGATCGCTCCGGGTAACGTGGCGGACCTCGTCGTGCTCGACGGGGATCCCTTCGAGGTGGATCCTCCGGCCGAGGTGAGGGTGGCGATGACCCTGTTCGGAGGCGAGGTCGTGTTCGAGCGGAGGAGTCGAGGTGGCTGAGCCTGCGGTGCACCTGAGCGGCGTCACGAAGGAGTTCGGGGACGTTGCGGCGGTGACCGACCTCGACCTCGACATCCGGGACGGCGAGTTCTTCTCGCTGCTCGGCCCGTCGGGCTGTGGCAAGACCACCACGCTGCGGATGATCGCCGGGTTCGAGTTCCCCACCGAGGGGTCGGTGAAGATCCACGGCGAGGAGATGGGACTGCGGCCGCCCAACAAGCGGCCGGTCAACACGGTTTTCCAGTCTTATGCGCTGTTCCCGCACATGACCGTGTTCGAGAACGTTGCGTTCGGGTTGCGGATGGCGAAGGCCCCCTCGTCCGAGGTCGACGACCGGACCAGGCGGGCACTTGACATGGTGCAGCTCTCGGAGCGGTCCCACGCCAGGCCGAGCCAGCTCTCGGGAGGCATGCAACAGCGTGTGGCGCTTGCCCGCGCCCTCGTGAACGAACCCAAGGTCCTGCTGCTCGACGAGCCGCTCGGAGCCCTCGATCTCAAGCTCCGCCAGGCCATGCAGGTGGAGCTGAAGGACCTCCAGCATCGGGTGGGCATCACATTCGTCTACGTCACCCACGATCAGGAGGAGGCGCTCACGATGAGCGATCGCATCGGGGTGATGAACCGGGGGAGGCTGCTCCAGGTCGGCCGTCCCGAGGAGATCTACGAGCATCCGGCCTCGCGGTTCGTGGCGGACTTCATCGGCGAGATCAACCTGCTGGAGGCCAAGGTGGTCGACAGTTCGACCGTGGAGCTCCCCGGCAGCCGCAAGGTGCGGGCGGAGGGGGCGGGCGCTCCCGGGACCGGCATCGTGCTCGCCATCCGGCCCGAGCGGCTGGAGTTGTTCGACCTCGACGAGCATGTGCCGGACCAGCTCAACCGGGTGCAGGGCACCGTAGTGCGGCGCATGTACTTCGGGGACGTGTACTACTACGACCTCGACATCGGGCTGGAGGCTCCGGTGGAGGTGAAGGAGGAGAACCGGCCGGGCGTCGAACTGTACGAGGTCGGGGAGGAGGCGCTCGTCGTCTGGGACCCGGCTGCAGCCACACCGGTGAGGGAGTAGCGGGTGGCCACCGAGCTCCGGCCACCCGAGGTCGCCGAAGAGGAGCAGCCGGTCACCCCCGAGCTCGAGGCCGACGCCGCCCGGGCCGAAGGCCGTCGCGGCCTCTTCATCGCCCTCCCCAGCTACGCATACCTCGTCCTCTTCTTCGCGATCCCCCTCGGCATCGTGTTCGTCACGTCCTTCGCGACCCGCAGCTCGACGGGGAGGACCCTGTACCAGGACTGGAACCTCGACTCCTATCGCCGGCTCTTCGATCCCCTGGTGCGGGAGATCGCCGTCCGATCGCTCGTGCTGGCGGTGGTGACCACGCTGATCTGCCTGCTGGTGGCGTACCCGTTCGCGTACTTCATCGCCACCCGGCACGTGTCGTTCCGGAACGTGATGCTCGTGCTCGTGATGATCCCGTTCTGGTCCAACTTCCTCGTCCGTACCTATGCCTGGCGGGTCCTGCTCGGTTCCGAGGGCCCGCTCTCTCAGATCAGCCAGGCGCTGGGGGGTGAGCCCATCCGGCTCCTCTTCACGAACTGGGCCGTGCTCATCGGCCTGGTCTACGGATTTCTGCCCTTCATGGTGCTGCCCCTCTACGCGGCGATCGAGCGGATGGACTGGTCGCTGGTCGAGGCGGCCCGCGACCTCTACGCCTCGGGATGGCAGGCGTTCTGGAGGGTGACGTGGCCGATCAGCCTTCCGGGGGTGGTCGCCGGATCGATCCTCGTGTTCATTCCGAGCCTGGGCGCCTACGTCACGCCGGCCATCCTCGGTGGTGCCAAGACCACCCTGCTGGGCGACTACATCGTCAGCCAGTTCCTGGCCGCCCGGAACTGGCCGTTCGGCTCGGCCCTCTCGTTCGCGATCATGGCCGTGATGCTCGGCGCCACCCTCATCTACTTCCGGACCGGGGGGCGCAACCTGTGAGCGGCCGGGGCGTGGCCGCCGAGGGGACTCGTCCGACCGGTCTGGTGGAGCGGCTGCTCGGGTTCAACGCCTGGCTGGTGTTCGCCTTCTTCTACCTGCCCATCTTCGTGCTGGTCGTGTTCTCGTTCAACGAGAACACCCGGGTGGGGGTGTGGTCGGGCTTTTCGACCCGCTGGTACGGGGAGATGCTTCGCAATCAGGACGTGATCCGGGCACTCCGGAACTCTCTGATCGTGGCCCTCGTGTCCACCATCGTGGCCACCGTCCTCGGCACTGCCGCCGCCCTGGCGATGGAGCGGTACCGGTTCCGCGGCCAGCGGACCTACGACGCCCTGCTCTACCTGCCGATCATCATCCCGGACGTGACGATGGCGGTCATGCTCCTGCTTTTCTTCGTCCAGGCCTTCGGGCTCATCCAGGGCGCCGTCGGATGGCGGCTGAACCTGGGCCTGGGGACCATCTCGCTGGCCCATATCGCCTTCAACATCTCGTTCGTGGCCGTGGTGGTGCGAGCGCGGCTCGCCCAGCTCGATAGCTCGCTCGAGGAGGCGGCCGCCGATCTCTATGCCGGTCGGTGGCAGGCCTTTCGGCGGGTGACGCTCCCGCTGATCCTGCCCGGCGTGGCGGGGGGTGCGTTGCTGGCGCTGACCCTGTCCCTCGACGACGTCGTCGTGACCAGCTTCGTCACCGGCCCGGGGTCGACGACCCTCCCGGTCTACGTGTTCGGGCTGGTCCGTCGTGGTGTGACCCCGCTCATCAACGCCGTTTCCACGGTCATGTTGGTAGCCTCCATGATCCTGGTGATGGTGTCGCTGGGCTTCCAGCGCCGCAGCGCCAAGACCACTTGAAGCAATCCTGGGAGGAGACATGCGGCTCAAGCGATGGCTTGCCCTCGCCCCGGCGCTGGCAATGGTGCTGGCGGCGTGCGGTGGTGGCGACGCCGGGGGGAACGGATCCGACGGTACGACCGACGTCGCCTGTGAGGCAGGGGTGGTCGACGGCGACCTCCGCTTCTACAACTGGTCCGAGTACATCGATGCCGATCTGGTGGCGGCCTTCGAGGAGGAGTACGGGATCCGGGTGATCTCGGACTTCTACGAGTCGAACGAGGCGATGCTGTCCCAGATCCAGGCGGGTGTGGTCTGGGACCTCATCGTGCCCTCGGACTACATGGTCGGCATCATGATCACCGAGGGGCTGCTGCAGCCTCTGCAGAAGGACGCCATCCCCAACCTGGTGAACCTCGACGCCGGCTTCGCCGATCCGCCCTACGACCCGGGCCTCGTCTACTCGGTGGCCTACCAGTACGGCACCACCGGGCTCGCCGTCAACAAGGCGCTGGTCGGCGAGGACTATCCCCGGAGCTGGGCGATGATCTTCGATCCCGCTCTCACGGCGAACTTCCCCGGCGGGGTGTCGGTGCTGAACGACCCACGGGAGACGATGGGCGCCGCCCTCAAGTACCTCGGCTACTCGCTCAACGAGACGAGCGACGAGGCGCTCGAAGCGGCCGCCCAGACCATCTCGGACGCGAAGCCCGGCATCGCCACCTTCGATTCCGACCAGTACTCGACGGCGCTGGTCACCGGCGAGGTGGCGGTCGCACACGGCTACTCGGGCAACATGATCACGGCGATCCTCGATGCGGACGATCCCGAGCAGTTCGAGTACTTCCTGCCCGAGGAGGGCGCCACGCTCTGGATCGACAACATGGCTATCCCGACCAACTCGAGCGCCCCGTGCACGGCTCACGCTTTCATCGACTGGCTGCTCGATGCCGACAACGGCGCCCAGCTGACGAACTACAACTACTACGGCAGCCCCAATGCGGCTTCCCAGCCGATGATCGACCAGGAGGTCATCGACTTCTATGCCGGGACCGAGACGGCAGAGGATCTCGAGGTGATCCGGGACACCGGGGACGACGAGATCAAGTTCACGGACTACCTGGCCCAGGCGAAGAGCTGACGGCGGGTCGTTCTTCGATACGGCGATGGCCCGGGTCTCGAGACCCGGGCCCTCCCTACATTCAGGCCTCGGGGGTCGGGGCGGTTGGAGTCGGGTTGGGCCTGCCGGCCCTCCGGCGCCGCCACCACCACGCCACGGCGAGGACGGGGATGCCGACCAGCAGGAGCACGGGCAGCACGTAGATCGCTCCCCAGATCAGACCGCCGGCGATCCCCTGGAGGGCGAAGACGAGGGCCCTCACGGCGTCGCGGGCGATCTCGGCCGGGCGCCACTCCTCCGCCACGATCGGCACCGCGGCCGGTGTGGGCAGGATCGTCATCGTCACCGTGGAGAGGGCGACCAGCCGGCCGAGCGCCTCCCGGCGCCCCTCGAGCAGCTCGATCTCGCCCCGGGTGCTCGCGATCTCCTGATAGACCCGGAGCAGCTCCTCGGGTGACGCATCGGGCTGTTGCCTCACGATGCCCAGCAGCGCCACCAGCTCGCTCTCGAGGGCCTCGAGGTTCCGCAACCGGGCCTCGAGATCGATGAACTCCTCGGTCACGTCCTGGCTGGAGATGGACTCGGACAGCACCTCGTCGGCGCTCGCCCGAATGGCGGCGATCGTCGAACCGAGGCCCCCGGCCGGGACCCGGACCACCAGCACGATCGTCGGCGGCGTGTCGTCCTGGGACGGTTGGATGTTCGCCTGGGCGACGTATCCGCCCGATGCCTCGACCAGGGCGGTGATCCGGTCGTAGGCCGCCCGGGTGTCGCCCGCCCGCAGAGTGAGCTCGGCCGTCCTGATCACCTGGCGGTCGGCGGGCAGCACCAGATCTCGGCCACCCTCGTCATCCGAGAATCGTTGATTCTCGATGGCCGACGGCTGCGCAGCCGAGTCATCACCATCCGAGGTGAGGTCGGCCGCATCGCCGCCGCCACTACAGGCGGCGAGCGCCACCACCACCGCCATGGCAAGGGCCGGAAAGCCTGCTCGGTGTCGCACGGTCTTCCTCCTCGTAGGTCCTCGATTGGACGCCGCGGGCGGGTCGCCCGGTTCCATCCGAGATGCAGCCGGGTCCGGAGGCGGCGATACTGCAGGCGTCGGCGACCCGCCCGTTCAGGAGGAGACACGTGACGACAGCCGTGGAACCGTCGGTCCGGCTGGTGACCGAGATCCCCGGCCCGCGCAGCCGGGAGATCGTCGCCCGGCGCGAGGCGGCCAGCCCGGCCGGTGCATCCAAGCTCACGCCGATCGCCGTAGAGTCGGCCCACGGGGCTCTCGTGACCGACGTCGACGGGAACCGGTTCATCGATCTGGCCGGTGGGATCGGCATGCTGGCCGTCGGCCACACCCCCGAGCGGGTGGTGGCGGCCCTACAGGCTCAGGCCGAGAAGCTCGTCCACATGTGCGCGATCGTGTCGACCTTCGAGCCGATGGTCGATCTGGTCGAGCGCCTGGTGGCCATCACGCCCGGCGACTTCCCCAAGAAGGCCGTGCTCATGAACTCCGGGGCAGAAGCGGTCGAGACCGCGGTCAACATCTGCCGTTCGTACACGCGCCGCCAGGGCATCGTCGTGTTCGAGGGCGCCTATCACGGCCGCACCAACCTGACGATGTCGATGACGTCCAAGTTCAACCTCTTCAAGAAGGGGTTCGGGCCCTTCGCTCCCGAGGTCTACCGGTTCCCATTCCCCAACCTCTACCGGCGGCCCGACGGGATGGGCGAGTCGGAGTGGATCGACTGGCATGTGGACAACCTCGATCATTGTTTCACCGCGATCGTCGACCCATCCCACGTGGCGGCGATCGTCGTGGAGCCGGTTCTGGGTGAGGGCGGCTTCCTCCCGGCGCCGCCACGTTGGATGCAACGGCTGCGCGAGCTCGCCGACCAGCACGAGATCGTGCTCGTCGCCGACGAGATCCAATCGGGGATGGGACGCACCGGGAAGCTGTGGGCGATCGAGCACACCGGGGTCGTGCCCGACCTCGTCACGAGCGCCAAGTCGCTCGCCGCCGGGATGCCGCTGTCGGCGGTCGTGGGCCGGGCGGAGATCATGGACGCCCCCCATCCGGGCGGGCTCGGAGGGACGTACTCGGGCAACCCGCTCGCCTGCGTGGCGGCCATCGAGGCGATCGACACGATCATCCGGCCCGAGTTCCTCGAGCGGTCCGCCGAGATCGGGGTGCGTCTGCGGTCGAGGCTCGAGCGGATCCAGGCGAGCCACGCCCGGATCGTCGGCGACGTGCGCGGCGTGGGCTCGATGCTCGTCATGGAGCTGGTGAAGGACCCGGTCACCAAGGAGCCGTGGATGGAGGCGACGGCGGCGGTGACCGGCGCCACCCTGCAACGGGGCGTCATCACCATCCGTTCCGGGCTCTACTCGAACTGTGTGCGCTTCCTGCCGCCCCTCGTGATCACCGATACCCAGCTCGATGAGGCGCTCGACGTCGTCGAGGAGTCGGTGGCGGCGGTGGCGGGGGAGATGGGGGGATGAAGGCGTCGGTTTGCTCCATCACCCGCCTACCCCACGGCTGGCGCCGTGCAGTCCCCTTCCCCCAGCCAGGGGCTGGGAGACCAACCACGGGCGGTCGCCCTACCCCGCCGCCTGCGCCGCCAAGCGCGCCCGGCGGCACCGGAGGTGGTCGGTGAACCACCTCCAGCTCATCGACGGCGAGTGGGCGGGAGCCGTCTCGGGAGCCACCCGGGCCCTCGTCGCACCGGCCACGGAGGAGATCGTCGACGAGCTCCCCTACGGCGACGCCGAGGACGCACGCCGTGCGATCGATGCTGCCCACCGGGCCTTTGCGACATGGGCCGAGATGAACCCGTACGAGCGGGCCACCATCCTCGAGCGGGCGGCGGACCTCCTCGTCGAGAGGGCGGACGACTACGCCCCGGTCACGGCCGAGGAGTCGGGCAAGCCCCTGTCCCAGTCCCGGGCCGAGTGGCTGTCGGCTCCCAACTACCTCAGGTACGCGGCCGAGGAGGCGAAGCGCCTGGGCGGTCGTTGGATCCCCTCCCGCCTGCCGGGCCGGCGCATCGACGTCACCTACCGGCCGCTCGGGGTGGTGGGCGTTGTGACGGCGTGGAACTTCCCGGTATACAACCCGAACCGCGCCACCTCGTCGGCCCTCGCCGCCGGGTGCACCGTGGTGATCCGCCCCTCCTCGTATACCCCTCGGTCGGCGATCCTGTACGCCGCTGCGCTGCACGACGCCGGGGCCCCGCCCGGGGTCGTCAACGTGATCAACGGCGCCGCCGACCCGATGAGCTCCACGATGCTCGACGATCCTCGGGTGAGGAAGATGGCATTCACCGGCTCGTCCGAGGTCGGTAAGCACCTCATCGAGGGATCGGCCCGCACCGTCACCCGCCTCGCTCTCGAGCTGGGCGGGAACGCGCCCGTCGTGGTGTTCCCGGACGTCGATGACCTGGCGGCGGTGGTCGAGGCGGGAGTGACCGCCAAGTTGAGGAACTGCGGCCAGGTGTGCATCGCTCCCCAGCGCTACTACGTCCATGCCTCGATCGCCGGGGAGTTCGCCGAGTTGGCCGTGGCGGCCATGGAGCGCCAGCGGCTGGGGAATCCGGTCGACCCGGAGACAACCGTCGGCCCCCTCATCCACGCCGGTCAGCGCTCCGAGGTGGCCCGGATCGTCGACGCCACCGTGGCCGCCGGTG
This sequence comes from Acidimicrobiia bacterium, assembly GCA_046484325.1. Taxonomy (GTDB): domain Bacteria; phylum Actinomycetota; class Acidimicrobiia; order Spongiisociales; family ZC4RG35; genus JAWOJB01. Next base: position 11,279 of record JAWOJB010000067.1, read on the forward strand.
CCCGGGTGGCGACCGGTGGAGCCGCCGTCGACGGCCCCGGGTACTTCTACAAGCCAACCGTCCTCACCGAAGTGCCGCCCGGCTCGGCGGTCACGGTGCAGGAGGTGTTCGGCCCGGTGCTGCCCGTCATTCCCTTCGACACCACCGAGGAAGCCGTCGAGATGGCGAATGCGAGCGAGTTCGGCCTCGCCTCGTTCGTGTTCACCGGTGATCTGCGCACGGCCATGCTGGTGTCGGATCGCCTCGAATACGGACTCGTGGGCGTCAACGATTGGTATCCGGTCACCCCCGAGGCTCCGTTCGGCGGTACCAAGCAGTCCGGGATCGGACGGGAGTCGGGACTCGAAGGTCTCCACGAGTACGTCGAGGCGAAGGCGCGCTACTGGGGCGGCCTCGGATGAGCGAACCGGTCGTGCGGTCCGTCCCCCCTCCCCCTGGCCCTGCGGCCCGGCGGTATCTTCACCCCGCGCAGGCGGAGGGACAGGGGGGAGGTCTCGGATGAGGGACCGCCCGATCCGGCTCACCCCGCTGTTCGGCGACCCGACCCACATGGGCCGTCTGCACGGGGCCGCCTACCACAACGAGATCCGTGACTACACCGCCGACCGGGTGGGGATCGTCGGCTCGGGGACCTGGTCGGGGAAACCAGCCACCCGCGACGACGCCCTCGCCCTGGCCGAGCGGATGCTCCCAGCCCACGAGGCCTACGCGCCGGATCTGCATGCCGAGATGGTGGGGATGGCCGAGGCGGCCGGTATCAGTCCGGCCGAGGCGGTGATCGTCGGCGGGTTCACCGACTTCGTCGACACCGTGCGGGCCCTCGGGCATTCCGAGCTCCCCGTGGAGGACGACTGCACCGCCGTGATCGTCCCCGACCATCGCAGCGGAGGTTCGGGTTTCCTGGCCCAGACGTGGGACATGCACGACTCGGCCACCGAGCACGTCGTGATGCTGGACATCCAACCGGACGAGGGTGTCCGGTCGCTGGTCTTCTCGACAGTCGGCTGCCTAGGCCAGATCGGCATGAACGAGGCGGGTATCGCCGTGGGGATCAACAATCTCGTTGCCGCCGACGGCAAGATCGGCGTCACGTGGCCGTTCGTCGTACGGAAGGCCCTCCAGCAGACCGACCTGGATGCGGCGGCGGCATGCGTGCTCGACGCCGATCTCGCCGGGGCCCACAGCTTCCTGCTGTTCGCGTCCGACGGCCGTGGCTGCGTGGTCGAGGCCATGCCCACCCACCGGGAGCTCGTTCCGCTCGACGGGGAGGTGCTCGTCCACACCAACCACTGCCTCGTGCCGGCCACGATCCGCTTCGAGGCCGAACGGCCCGACGACCTCCAGGCTTCGTCGCGTGGCCGGCTCCGGCGGGCCGCGGAGCTCCTCGAGGTGGGCACGGTCGACCTCGACCGGCTGGTCGCGATGACCAGGGATCCCGAGGCGATCTGCCGGAGCTCGGAGCCCCCTCACCACGTCGAGTCCTGTGGGGCGGCGATCATGCGGCCGGGGACCGGTGAGTTCTGGGCATGCTGGGGGATCCCGTCGGAGAACGAGTTCGAGCGCTTCGCGATGGCGGGACCCGCCGATGGCTGAGCTCTCGTACGTCAACCTCACCGCGGAGCTGGCCCCGCAGTGCGCCGAGCTCGAGCTCCTGGCGTTTCCCCATGCCGAACCCTCCGATCTCCTCTCGGAGGAGGACATCCGGGCCTACGCCCGCATCTTTCCCGAAGGGTTCTTCGTCGTACTCGACGGAGATCGGGTCGTCGCGCAAGGGGCCGGGATCTTCCTCGACTTCGACTTCGACCATCCCCAGCACACGATCGCCGGGATCACCGGTGAGCACCAGTGCGCCAATCACGATCCGGACGGCGACTGGTACTACGGCACCGACATCGTCGTGCACCCCGAATACCGGAGACGCGGGATCGGCCGGCGCCTCTACGAGCTCCGGAAGGACATCGTGTGCCGCCATGGCAAGCGCGGGATCATCGCCGGGGGGCATCCCGACGGGTACCCGGAGTTCCAGGACGACATGACGGTCGCCGAGTACATCGGCAAGGTGGCGGCCCGCGAGATCTACGACTCGACGCTCACCTTCCAGATGGACAACGGTTTCGAGATCCGGGCCGTGCTTTACGACTACCTGCGAGATGCCGCGACCGACGATGCAGCCGCGCTGATCGTCTGGCAGAATCCGGATGTCGGGTAGGGAGCCTCCGATGGACGAACTGCAGAACGAGCTCCTCGCCGTCGAAGAGCTGTTCTGGTCGGCCGCCGACGGCGATGTGTACCGGGAGCACATGGCCGACGAGGGAAGGCTGGTGTTCCCCTTCGGGACCCTCGACCGCCCGGCAGTCGCCGCCATGCTCGACCGTGCGCCTGCGGGATGGGTCGAGTGGACCTTCGACGAAGCCTTCGTGCTCCGGATCGCCCAGGATGTCGCCGTGCTCGGCTACCGGACCCTCGCCCGGCACACCGAAGGCGGGGAGCCCTACGAGGCGATGATGACCTCGGTCTATGTCCGTCGATCCGACCGCTGGTTGCTGGCGCTTCACCAGCAGACCCCGCTCGAGCTCTGATCTCACACCGAGGTCTTCTGCCACGCCCTCCGTGCCGCCAGATACGACAGTGTGTTGAAGGCAGCGTGGGCCGTCCACGGAGCCAGCAGGCCGCCGGAGCGTCGACGGAGCCACGAGAACCCGAGGCTGGCGGCCCCGGTGGCCACCGCACCCGCCACCGCGACCGCCGTGCCGGCTCCGCTGCCGGACTTCGTCGGGAGCGCCCACGACTGCGAGGCCCGGTAGGTGGGGAGGAGATGCCAGCATCCGAACGCGGTTGCCGTCACCACGGCTGCTCTTCGAGTCCCGACTCGCCGAGCCCAGAGACCCTCGACCACGCCCCGAAACGCCACCTCCTCGAACAAGGCGGTGCCAAGCGGGAAGCGGGTGGTGGCCCGGTAGGCGGCCTGGGCACTCGTGTGCCCGAGTGCCCGCTCGTCCAGGAGAAGCGGTCGCGTAGGCTCGAGCGCCGAGATCGTGCCGATGGCGGCGCCCGCGCCGACGGCCGCCGCCACCCCCCATAGGGCTCCGGATGGGAGTCGGGAGGGCTCCAGTCCGAGGTCCTCCCATGTGGCTCCCGAGTGGCGGGCATAGGCGACCAAACCGCCGGCCACTGCCAGGTTGACGGGCACGTACGCCCGCTCGGGCAGCACGAGACTCTGAACGAGGTGATAGCCGGCGAGGGTGAGGACCGATGCCCAGGCCGGCTCAGTCGGCCTCGTGGATGCTCCGCATCGACCAGACCAACGTGCGCATGCTGGACGGCTGCCGAAGGACACTTACCACCGCCGCGGCAACGTCCCCGGCCCGCAGCATGTACTTCAGACCCTCCATGTCGGGAGTCCGTCCCGAGCCCATGGCGAACTCGGTGGCCACTCCGCCGGGACAGATCGTGCTCACCCGGATCCCCTTGGCCCGAAGTTCACGGTCGAGGCCCCCTGCCAGACCCACCTGGGCGAACTTGGTAGCGGCGTACACCGCCTCGTCCCCGGCTCCGCGCAGGCCGGCGACGGAGGCGACGATGACGATGTCTCCCGCGCCCTGGTCGAGGAAGTGGGGCACGGCCGCCCGGATCGGCCACACCGTGCCGGCCACGTTCGTGTCCATCATCTCGGCCAGCTGCTGGTCGGTGAGGTCCATGATCCCGCCGTAGGCGCCGATGCCGGCGTTGGCGACGAGGATGTCCAGCCGGCCGAAACTCTGGAGCGCGGTGTCGA
>JAWOJB010000051.1:0-12197 GCA_046484325.1 Acidimicrobiia bacterium
AGCAGGGCCTCGGTCTCCATCTCCACCCGGTCGACCTCGTCCACCAGCAGCACGACCGGCTGATCGGTGGCGATGGCCTGGAGCAGCGGTCGGGCGAGCAGGAATTCTTCGGAGAAGATGTCGTCGCTGATGGCATCCCAGTCGTGGTCCTGATCGGCCTGGATGCGAAGCAGTTGGCGCTTGTAGTTCCACTCGTACAGGGCCTTGGCCTCGTCGAGTCCCTCGTAGCACTGGAGCCGGATCAGGTTGCGATCGGTGATCCGGGCAAGCGACTTGGCAAGCTCGGTCTTTCCGACGCCGGCCGGGCCTTCTACCAGGATCGGCTTGTCGAGCCGGGCCGCCAGGAACACCACCTGGGCGATCTTGGGATCGGGCAGGTAGTCGACCGAGCGCAGGGCGTCGGCGACGGCTGTGGGGGACGAGAACGGTTCCATGGACTCCACGCAGCTACGAGAACGGGGGCAGGCGTCATGCCGTCAGGCGGCGCACCGCGTGCGGACACAGCGTAGTGCCGAAGGTGGCACCGGTACGCACCCACTAGCCTCCGCGCTGTCCATGCGGATCGTCATCGTCGGAGCCGGGGCGGTGGGCTCCTATCTCGCGGAGCGTCTCTCCACCGAAGGCCAGGACGTCGTCGTGATCGAAGACGACGAGGTCGTCGCCGCGCGCCTCCAGGACGAGCACGACATCCTCGTCGTCCGGGGCAACGGGGCCAGCCCGGCGGTCCTCCTGGAGGCGGGAGCCGACAAGGCGGAGCTCGTCATCGCCGTTTCCAACAACGACGGTGCCAACGTCCTCGCCTGTCATGCCGCCGGCGAGCTCGGGGTGAAACGCACGATCGCCCGGATCGAGGACCCCGAGTTGCGCGACGCCCTCGCCGGGCTCAACGTGGACGTGGCGATCGACCCGGGGGAGGCGGCGGCGCACGAGCTCGTCAACCTCGTGCGTCAGAGCGGCGTCTCCGAGCTGGTGGAGTTCGGCGAGGGGCGGCTGCTCCTGATCGGTGCGACGGTACCCGCGGCGTCGCCGCTGGCAGGAGAACCGCTGTCGGAGCTCCGAAGCCGCCATGGGGCGTGGAACTGGGTGGTCGCCGCCCTCGTACGACACGGTCTCACGATCGTCGCCCACGGCGCCACCGTGGTCGAGGCCGGCGATCACGTCTTGCTGATGGTGACCGCGGCCGACTTCGAGCGAGCAAGCACCCTCATCGGCGTGCGGCATCACGACATCCGGCGCGTGGTCGTCATGGGGTCGACGCGGGTGGCCGAGCTCGCCACCCGCTTTCTGCTCGAGGCGGGTTTCGACGTCGTCCAGATCGACGAGGACCCCGACCGGTGTCGAAAGCTGGCCGAGCGCCATTCGCGCGCCCTGGTCCTGTGCGACGACCCCACCGATCCCTCGACGCTCCGGTCGCTGCAACTCGGTGAGAGCGACGCGGTGCTCGCCCTCACCGGTTGGGACGAGGTCAACGTGCTCGCTTGCCTCACCGCCAAGGCCCTCGGTGCGTTCACGACGATCGCCCGGTTCAACCGGATCGACTACGTGGGACTGCTGGGTGGGGTCGGGATCGATGCCGCCATCTCCAGCCGGCTGAGTGCGGCGGCGGCGATCCTCCGGTACGTCCGGCGGGGCAGGATCCACTCGGTGGCGACGTTCAGCGACACCGACGCCGAGGCGATCGAGTTCGAGGTCGACCCATCGAGCCGGGCCGCCGGCTGCTCGGTCATCGACCTCGGCCTCCCTCGAGGCACGGTGATCGGCGGCGTCATCCGCGACGGCCAGGCCTTTGTGCCGGGTGGCTCGTTCGTCATCGAGTCGGGCGACCGGGTCATCTTCTTCGCGCTCCCCGGGGCTATCGCCGCCACCGAGAAGCTGCTCCTCCCGAAGTGACCTCCCGCTCCACCGTCGGGGTGCGCATGCGCCGGCGTCTCTCCTACGTGCTGGGGGCGACGACGGTGGCCGTGGGCGTGGCGATGGTGCCGGCAGGGGGCATGTCGCTGCTCTACCGGGAGTGGGACGACGCCGCCGGGATCTTCGCCGCCGCCGTGATCACCATCGTCGCAGGCTTGATCGGCTGGCGGGTGGTGGGTCGACCGGGCGCCCTCACCGCCAAGGAGGGCTTCGCCGTCGTCGGGCTCACCTGGTTCGTCATCTCGGGCTTCGCCGCCCTCCCCTATCTGCTCACCGGGTCGATCCCGTCCGTCACCGACGCCGTGTTCGAGTCGGCCAGTGGGTTCACCACCACCGGGGCCTCGATCCTCGTGAGCCCGTCGACCCTTCCCCGCGGCGTGCTGTTCTGGCGCTCGCTCACCCAGTGGATCGGCGGGATGGGCATCATCGTCCTGTCGATCGCCATCCTGCCGCTGCTCGGTGTCGGCGGGGTGCAGCTCGCCCGAGCCGAGTCGCCCGGGCCCGCCCCCGACCGGCTCACCCCCCGGTTCCAGGAGACGGCGAAGCGGCTGTGGATCCTGTACGCCGCCATCACCCTCGTCCAGACGGCCCTGCTGTTGCTCGGGGACATGGACCTGTTCCAGGCCGTGAACCACGCATTCACCACCATGTCGACCGGCGGTTTCGGCACCGAGCACACCTCGATCGCCGGCTTCTCCCCTTACACCCAGTGGGTGGTCACGGTCTTCATGTTCGTGGCAGGGGCCTCCTTCGCTCTCCACTTCCGGGCACTGCGTGCTCCCGGCGAGTACCTGAGGAGCGCCGAGTTCCGGCTCTACGCCTTCATCGCCCTGGGAGCGATCGTCGTGACGACGGGGGGGCTCCTCGGGCCCGGAGTCTCCTTCGGCGATGCCCTACGGGACGGGGCATTCACGTCGCTCTCGATCCTGACGACCACCGGATTCGCCACCGCCGACTTCGGCGCGTGGCGACCGGCGCTGCAGATCCTCGTGTTCGGCCTCATGTTCATGGGCGGGATGGCGGGATCGACCGCGGGGTCGGTGAAGACATACCGGGTGGGAGTGCTGGCCAAAGCGGCCCTCGCCGACCTGCGCCGCATCGTCCACCCGCGAGGGGTGTTCGTGACGAGGTTCGGCAAGACCCCTGTGCGGGACCCGATCGTCGAGTCGATCCAGTCGTTCTTCCTCTTCTATGTCTTCATCTTCCTGGCCGGAACGTTCCTCCTCGGGTTCATCGACGCCAACCTCACCGAGCAACTCGACCTGGTGACCGCGGCGTCGGCCGTTGCCTCGTCGATCGGCAACATCGGACCGGGGCTGGGGGATGTCGTGGGCCCGACCGGGACCTACGCCTCCATACCGGGCCCCGGCAAGTGGCTGCTCGCCTTGCTCATGATTGTGGGTCGACTCGAGGTGTTCCCGGTCCTTCTCCTCTTCACCCGAGATCTCTGGCGACGTTGACCGGGGGCCGGTGTTCCCCGCACATATGATCCGAGCAGCGATGGTGGCCCAATGAGGATCGTGATCGCCGGTTGCGGCCGGGTCGGGAGCCAGTTGGCGATCTGGCTCTCCGGCGACGGTCACGACGTCACCGTGATCGACAGGCGCGAGTCGACGCTGCGGTCGCTCGGCCGCGGCTTCAACGGCGTGTATCTCGTCGGCGAGGCGTACGACGTCTCGGTGCTCGACGAGGCGGGGCTCGACGAGGCCGACATCTTCCTCGCCGTGACCGACTCCGACAACGCCAACCTCATGGCCACCGAGGTCGCAGCCCGGGTCTTCGACGTCCCCCGATCGATCGCCCGCCTCTATGACCCCAACCGGGAGGCGGCCTATCGGGCGTTGAACGTCCAGTTCGTGACCGGGACGAAGATCATCGCGAGCGTGATCTACGAGCAGGTGGTGAACGAGGAGTTTCGGTTCCACACGGCCTTCACCGGCGGCGACGTCGAGATCGTCGAGTTCATCCTCGGCCCTGACGCCACTGGCCTCGACGTGACCGGTCTGGAGATCGAAGGTCGCCTCCGGGTTGCGACGGTGATCCGCGAGGGAGCCACGATCATCCCGGGACCGGCGTTCGCCCTCGCACCCGACGACCTGGTGGTCGGCGCCGCCCGCCATGGCGTGCGCCGCGACATCGCCCGTTACCTGAAGGCGAGCACGCCGTGAGAGTCGTCATCGTGGGCTGCGGCAAAATCGGGAGCTTCCTCGCCCGCGAGTTGCGGCAGGCCGGCCGGCCGGTGATCGCCATCGACACGAGTGAGGAACGGACCCGGCGAGTCACGGAGGAGACCGGCGCACTCGGGGTGGTGGGAGATGGGACCGACCTGGGTTTGCTGCGAGACGTCGAGCTCCGTCCCGACGACTTCGTGGTGGCGGCGACGGGGATCGACGAGGTCAACCTCGTGGCCTGTCAGCTCGCCCGCACCGTGTTCGGGATCGACCGGGTCCTCGCCCGACTCAACGATCCCCGCAATCGCCCGACCTTCGAGGCGCTCGAGATCCCCGTCGTGTCGGTGACCAACCTCATCGTGCAGGTGATCAGCCAGGAGGTGGACGTCACTGATCTCGAGCGCGTGGCCCTGATCGGCCGGGGTGAGATCTCCGTGGTCGAGATCCCGCTGCCCGCCGGCCATCCGGTCATCACGCCGGCGGCGGTGGAGCTGCCCGAGTCGAGCATCATCGTCGCCGTGGAACGTCCCGATGGCGTGATCGTTCCGTCGGGCGACACCGAGCTGCGGCCAGGCGACCGGGTGCTGATCGTCTCGCTCGTCCATCTCGAGGACGAGGTCCGGGACGCTCTGCTCAATGCCCGTCCGGCCCCCCGCCGCCCACCTCCCAACGGCGAGCCCGCCCATGCCGGCGACTGAGCGACGGTTGGTCGCAACGATCCGGGACCAGCTCCGCGGGGTGGCCGTCGAGATGGCGATCGTGGCGGCCGTGGTGGCCCTGGCGCTCGTGGTCGCGGTCCTTGCTCTGTGGGTGGTCTGAGTGCTCCTGAAGCCCTCCGGCAACGACCTCAGGCTCGTCGCCCTCGACCTGGGCCGGATCATGGGCGTCGTGGCCGCGGCCGGACTGTTCCCGCTCATATGGGCCCTCGTCGCACAGGAGTGGGCTGCCGTCGGCTCGTTCGCCCTGATGATCGGCCTGGCGCTCCTCCTCGCCGCCGCCGGGGTCATCTCCTCGGGAGAACGGCGCCGCGACCCGGATTGGTCGCACGGGCTCGTGGTGGTGGCGCTCACGTGGCTGATCGTGCCGGCGCTCGGTGCCATGCCGTTGTATCTCTCCGGACACTTCGACCGCCCGCTCGACGCCTACTTCGACGCGATGAGCGGGCTCACCACCACGGGGCTGAGCCTGATCCACGACCTCGATCATCTGGCGTCGTCGGTGAACGTCTGGCGGCACACACTCCACTTCCTGGGCGGCCAGGGAATCGTCCTGGCGGCCCTCATCCTGTTCTCGGCGTCCGGGGCGCTCTCTCTCTACCAGGCCGAGGGCCGGGACGAGAAGGTGTTGCCGAGCGTGTCGTCGACCGCACGATTCATCTGGTACGTCGCCATCGTCCACGGGGTCATCGGGATCGGCTTGCTGACGATCGACGGCCTCGTCGTCCAAGGCTTCGAACCGGTCCGCGCCGTCTTCCATGCGACCAATATCTTCATGGCGGCCTTTGACACCGGCGGCTTCTCCCCCCAGAGCACGAGCGTCGGCTACTACCACTCCGCCATCTACGAGGCCACCGCCGCGGTGCTGATGGTGGCAGGTGCCATGAGCTTCGGACTGCATCACGCCATCTGGCGCCGAAGAGCCGGCCTGGCCAAGAACCTCGAGGTCCGGACGATCCTGGTGACGTTCACCGGCACCCTGTTCGTGACGCTGGTGGGGCTCGCCCTCATCGGTGCCTTCGAAGGCCCCCTCGCCCTCACCCGCAAGGGCGCCTTCCACGTCCTCTCGGCTCACACCGGCGCCGGGTTCTCGACGGTGTCGAGCGCCGAGCTGCAACGCTGGTCGGGGCTCGCCTTCGCCGGGATCGCCACCGCGATGGCGCTGGGAGGGATGAGCTCCTCGACGGCGGGTGGCGTGAAGTCGCTCCGGATCGGGCTCACGGTGAAGGCGATGATCGACACCGTCCGCAAAGCCCTGCTCCCGGAAGGCGCGGTCGTGTCGCGCGTGTATCGGCAATACGGGCGACGGCGCCTCGATCCCGAGCTGGCTCAGTCGGTGATGGCCCTCTCCCTGCTCTATGTGGGCCTCTACCTGCTGGGCGGGGCGGTGGGTGCCGCCTACGGGTATCCGCTCCAGGATGCCCTCTTCGAGTCGATCAGCGCCTCGGCGGCAGTAGGATTGTCGGTCGGGGTAGTGGCCCCCGGCATGCCCGTGCCCCTCGAAGTCCTCATGATCCTCCAGATGTGGATCGGGCGGCTCGAATTCGTGGCCGTATTCGCCCTCATCGGCTTTGGCTGGTCGCTGGTGGCGGGCAAGTGACGCCGGCGACCGCCGTCCTGCTGATGTTCCTCGGCCTGGCAGGCCAGGTTCCGGCCGGGGAGGTCACGGTCACCGAGCTCGATAGCGAGCCGGACCGCTGGAACGGCACCGAGGTCACCGTGGTCGGGGAGCTCGTCGGCGACTACTCGCCGAGGCGCCAGGTCGTCTGGGTCCAGCTCAACGACGACTCCTATGCTCGATCTCCCCTGCTCGAGTCCGGGGAGAGAACGGGGGCCAACACCGGCATCGGCGTCCGTATGTCGTTCGAGCTGTTCGAACCCGAGACATGGGGCCCGCCGGGGCGTTACCAGACGAGGGGGCCGATCGTGGCGGTGACGGGGACGTTCCACCACAACGACCCGGTGTCTGGCGAGACATTCATCGAAGCCGGTCAGCTGGTGCTCGTCGAGCCCGCCCGTTCGCTCGAGTATGCGGTTCCGATCGCCCGCCTTGTGCTCGGAGGTGCGACCCTCGCCATGGGCCTCGTGCTCGGAGCCTATGCCGTGAGACGGCGTCGAGCCGAGGTCAGCTAGCGACGAGCACCACGAGGTCGTCCCGGTGAATCAGCTCCCGAGACCGCTCCGACGGTCTGTCGAGCTGGAGTAATGCCGACGAGACCCGCACGATCCCCTTGGCAACGGGCGATCCCCGCTCGTCGAGTACCTCGACGGCGTCGCCGGCGTCAAAGGTCCCCGATACCGTGCGAACCCCGACGGCCAGCAGGCTGCGGCCCCGCCGGACGATGGCGTCGACCGCTCCGTCGTCGATCGTGACGGTGCCCACCGCCGGCTGGCCGAAGGCGATCCAGAGCTTGCGGGCGGGCAGCCGCCCCGGCTGTGGATCCACCCAGGTCCCCACCGGTTCACCGGACATCGCCCGCTCCACCACCCGCTCCTCGGACGCCGCCGCCACCACGGTCGGTACCCCAGACCACGCGGCCATCCGCGCCGCCGCCACCTTGGTCGCCACCCCGCCCGAGCCGAGGGGACCGGAACGACCGGCGCCGATCAGGTCGAGCACCCGGTCGGTGTGGCGCACCGCGTCGAGCAGCTCCGCACCTGGAGCACCCGGCTCGGCCGAGAAGAGCCCGGTCGTGTCGGTCAGCAGCACGAGGAGCCCGGCCCCGACGAGATGGGAGACGAGGGCTGCCAGACGGTCGTTGTCGCCGAGCCGGAGCTCCTCGATGGCGACCGTGTCGTTCTCGTTCACGACCGGCACGATGCGCTCGGAGAGCATCCGATCGAGGGCCTGACGGGCATGGAGGTACTGGTCGCGGTCGGCCAAGACGTTCTTGGTGAGGAGCACCTGGCCGGCGACCAGCCCACGGCGCTCGAAGCCCACCGTGTACCGCTCCATGAGCCGGCTCTGGCCCACCGCAGCCGCCACCTGCAGACCCGGGATGTCGGTCGGCCGCGACGAGCGGCCCAGGGCGGTGAGGCCGGCGGCCACCGCCCCCGATGACACGAGCACGGTCGGGTGGCCCCCCGTCCAGGAGTCGGCCACCTGGCCGATCACCCGATCGAGCGCGACGGTGTCGAGACCGCCGCCGGGTCGAGCGAGGCTCGACGAACCGACCTTCACCACCACGGGCGCCCCGGGCGCAACCGGCCGCCGCATCACTCCTCCTCGTCGCCCGAGGGAAGGTACTCGAACTCGAGGTCGCCGATCCGAACGAGGTCCCCGTGGGCGGCCCCAGCCGCGGAGAGCGCCTCGTCGACACCGAGCCGGCGTAAGCGGCGAGCTGCCAGGTGGGCGGCCTCGGGCATCGTGAGGTCGGCGAAGGCGACTGCCCGTCGCGCCTCGATCCCGCCCACCTCCCAGACGCCACCGACCCGCTCGACGCTGAAAGGCGCCTCGACCGGCCGATGGAGCACGAACCCCTCGCGGCCGGGGCCCTCCCGGTGGGTCGACTCCACCAGGTCGGCGATGCGGTGCAGCACCGGCCACATTCCCTCACCGGTGACGGCCGACACCGTGAGCGCCCCGTCGATCGATCCGGCAGCCTCGGCCGCCTCAGGCAGGTCGGCCTTGCCGACCACGACGAGGCGCGGCCGGTCGACCAGCTCCGGCAGGTACGAGCCCAGCTCGTGGAGCAGTACTCGCAGCTGCTCGACTGGAGTGAGCGGCTGGATGATCGAGGGGTCGAGCAACAGCACGAGAACCTGGGCCCGCTCGACGTGTCGCAGGAACTCGTGGCCCAGCCCGCGCCCGCCGGCCGCTCCCTCGACGAGACCGGGCACGTCGGCGAGGATGAACTCCCGGCCGTCCACCGACACCACCCCGAGGTGGGGCTCGAGGGTCGTGAACGGGTAGTCGGCGACCTTCGGCTTGGCTGCCGAGACCCGGGAGATGAAGGTGCTTTTCCCGGCGTTGGGAAAGCCGACGAGAGCCGCGTCGGCGGCGAGCTTCAACTCGAGGACGAACGACGCCTCTCGACCGTACTCGCCCTGCTCGCAGACGGATGGAGCCCGGTTCTTCGAGGAGACGAAGGCGGCGTTTCCCCGGCCGCCGCGACCACCGGTGAGGACGGTGACCCGCTGGCCGTCCTCGACGAGATCGGCGAGGAGCAGTCCCGAGTCGTCGAAGACCTGGGTGCCGGGCGGGATCGGGAGGACCAGGTCCTCGCCCCGGCGCCCGTGCCGGAGATCACCGCGACCGTGGGTGCCTCCGGCCGCGGCCTGGTGGGGGTGATGGCGGTATTCGAGGAGAGTGGCCATGCCCGAACGGGCCTCGAGGACGACGTCACCGCCCGCGCCGCCCGATCCGCCGGTGGGCTTGCCCTTCGGCCTGCCTCGGGTCTTGACGAAGGACACGACACCGGCTCCACCGTGGCCGGCACGCAGGTGGACCCTCACCCGGTCGACGAACACGACCGGACGATCCGCTCAGTCGCTCAGGACGTCGACCAGGCGGCGGTTGTTGCGGACGCCGTACTTGACGGTTCCACCGGCCGTGGCGAACAGAGTGTCGTCGCTCCCCCGCCCGACGTTGTCGCCCGGATGAATCCGGGTTCCCCGCTGACGGACGAGGATGGCGCCGGCCTGGACGGCCTGACCGTCGAACACCTTCGGGCCCAGCCGCTTGGCGTGGGACTCGCGCCCGTTCTTGCTGGATCCACCGGCTTTGGTCTTGGACATGTCACTCCTCCTCGGCTGCGGCCACCGAAACCGCGGCCTCGGGCGTCTCGGTGGGGGGCGGTGCCGCCTTGGCCGTCTTGGCCGTCTTGGCCGCCTTGGCGGTCTTGGCGGCCTTCGGCTTCGCCGCCGCCGGCAGTTCGATACCGGTGACCTCGATCGTCGTGTAGGTCTGGCGATGCCCCATACGGCGCCGGTTGCCCGACTTGTTCTTGTAGGTGAAGATGTCGATCTTCGGGCCCCTCGACTCGCCCAGGATCCTGGCATTGACGACGGCACCCTCGAGGGCGGTCTTGCCGGACAGGGCCCGGCCCGACTCGTCGACGACGAGCACGGGTTCGAAGGTCACGTCGCCCTCGGCGCCCTTCAGGCGTTCGACCTCGACGATGTCTCCCGCGCGGACCTTCGTCTGTTTCCCGCCCGTGCGGATGATGGCGTACATGAACGACCTCTCGAGAGGTGGGGAATTCGCCGTTGAATATTAGCAGAGGCCTGCCGACCGGCTCAGTCGACATCCTCCTCGAACCCGACGCCCACCGGCACCCCGTGGGTGGCGGCCTCCTCGTGGAGGAGCACACCCCGTCCACCACAGGTGGGGCAGGGCTCCGAGAAGGTCTCGAGCAGACCTGCCGACACGTTCTTTCGAGTCATCTCGACGAGACCGAGGTGAGAGACGTCGAAGACCTGGGTTCGGGTCTTGTCCCTGGCGAGGGCCTCTTTGAGCCGACGCAGCACCTGCTGCTGATGATCCGTCGACTCCATGTCGATGAAGTCGATGACGATGATCCCGCCGATGTCCCGCAGCCGGAGCTGCCGGGCGATCTCCTCGGCCGCCTCGAGGTTGTTGTGCAACACCGTCTCCTCGAGGCTGGACGACCCGACGAACTTCCCCGTGTTGACGTCGATGACGGTCAGCGCCTCGGTGCGGTCCATGACGAGGTGGCCGCCGGAGGGGAGGTACACCCGGCGATCGAGCGCCTTGCGCAGTTGGTCCTCGACGTGGTACCGCTCGAAGAGGGACAGCTCGTCCTCGTACATCTGCACCTTGGAAACCAGGTCGGGGGAGGTGCTGCGGAGGTAGACCATGACCTTGTCGTGCGCTGTCCGGTCGTCGATGAGCATCCGGCGGAAGTCACCGGTGAAGTGCTCCCGGATCACCCGGATGAGCAGGTCGGGCTCCTCGTAGATCGCTCGGGGAGCTGCGCCGGCGGCGGCATCCTCGGTGATGCGATCCCACGTTCGCTGGAGACGGCTGATGTCGGCGGCGATCTCCTCGGCACCGGCGTGCAGCGCCGCCGTGCGGACGATCACGCCATATCCCTCGGGTTTCACCTTGGCGATCGTCTCGCGCAGGCGTCTCCGCTCCGGATCCGGCAGGCGGCGGCTGATGCCCTGCGCATCGGAGTCGGGTACCAAGACGAGGTGCCGTCCCGGGAGCGAGGGCTGTCCGGTGAGCCGCGCCCCCTTCGCCCCCATGGCGTCCTTCACCACCTGGACCAGGACCTCGTCACCCTGGGACAGGACCTCCTCGATACGGGGGCGCCGCTTGCCGAACCGGGCGGGATCGACCTTGACGTCGGCGGCATACACCACACCGTTCTTGGCGGCCCCGAAGTCGATGAAGGCGGCCTCCATCCCGGGCAGCACGTTGCGAACCTTGCCGAGGTAGATGTTGCCCACGAGGGAGACCTGGTCGGAGAGCGCCACGTAGTGCTCCACGAGCACCGGGCCCTCCATGACGACCACCTGGGTCTGATGGGGCCGCACCCTCACGAGCATCTGCTTTCGAGTCGATTCGACGGGGATGATGATCTCCTCGTCGACCGGCAACTCCCGGGTCCGGGAGGTGTCGATGCCACCCCGGCGGTTCGTCCGCTGCTGGGGGCGGGGAGCCTTGCGGGCCGTGGGCTTGGGTGCGGTGCGTTCGGGCGCCCGATCCTCCACCACCCGGCGGATCTCCACCTGCTGGCGTCCGATCCGCAGCCGCTTGCGCTCCTCCTTGACCTGTGCCGATCCCTTGCCGATCACCTCCGGCGTTCGCCGTCGGAAGAGTCCCATCGATCTCTGCTCCTGTGTTCTCCTGGCGGGAGGCGGCACGGCTCGAAGTCCTGGAAGCCGTCCGGCCCCGGTGGGTGCCACTTGTCCCGTGCTCGACCTGGGGAGCCGGAACGTCGGGGAGAGGCGGCGTCCCCGAGCACGGCGAGGCAGGTGGCGCCGGAAGAGACATCCGTGTCTCCCTCCGGGCAAGCCGGAATCTAGCAGGGCTGCCCAACCAGGAAGGTCAGGACAGGTCGAGCGCCGGCTGTTCGGGTTCGGCCGGGTCGTAGCAGGACCGGCAGCGAGCCTCGTAGGCGTCGAGGGCTCCGAGCACGACGAGCTCCTCCATCCGTACGATCCGCTGGGTGAAGAGTGCCGGGCCGCCGCACCGGTGGCAGACGGCCAGCATCTTGGTGACGTACTCGGACCGCCCGCACAGAGCCGGGATCGGCCCGAACGGCCTGCGCAGGAAGTCGAGGTCGAGCCCGGCCACGATCACCTGCTTGCCGGTCCCGGCGAGCGTCTCCGCCACCTCGACGAGACCGTCGTCGAAGGTATCGGTTTCTTCATCAGCAAGCCTTATTCCTCTCACTCCGGACGCAGTTCTTCCCATTGGCCTTACAAACTC
>JAWOJB010000026.1:0-10550 GCA_046484325.1 Acidimicrobiia bacterium
GGCGGATCGACGCCGAGGACGCCGAGGCCGAGTACCGGGAAGAGCGGCAGGTCATCGAGACGGCCGTCCCGGTGATCCCGGGAGCCGAGACCGAGTCGGTAGAGCCGACCGAGGTCCCGGAGGTGGGTGCGGAGCCCGCAGCCGCCGAGCCCGTTGCCGAGGTCGAGCCGATCGACCGACCCAAGGACGAAGAGGAGTGAGCCGGTCATGTTGATGCCCAAGCGCGTGAAGCACCGCAAGGTGCATCGCGGCCGCAGGACCGGTCCCGCCAAGGGAGGCACCCAGGTGACCTTCGGCGAGTACGGCATCCAGGCGCTCGAACCCGGGTGGATCACCGCCCGGCAGATCGAGTCCGCCCGTATCGCCATCACCCGGGCGGTCAAGCGTGGGGGCAAGGTCTGGATCACCGTCTTCCCCGACAAGCCCGTCACGCAGAAGCCCGCCGAGACCCGGATGGGCTCGGGCAAGGGCAACCCCGAGTACTGGGTGGCCGTCGTCAAGCCCGGCCGGGTCATGTTCGAGCTCGCCGGCGTGCCCGAGGAGCTCGCCAGGGAGGCCATGCGTCGAGCCGGCCACAAGCTGCCGGTGCGGACCCGCTTCGTCTCGAGGGAGGACGCATGACCGCCACCGAGTTGCGCGAGCTCGACGGGACCGAGCTGGCCGAGAAGCTGGCCGAGGCCAAGGAGGAGCTGTTCAACCTCCGGTTCCAGCTCGCCACCAACCAGCTGGACAACACCTCCCGCCTGGCCGAGGTCAAGCGAGGGGTGGCTCGCATCCTCACGGTGATGCGGGAACGGGAGATCGAGGCGTGGCATGCCCAGCAGGCGGCCGCCGGGAGAGGTGCATGATGGAGGAGCGGAATCGCCGCAAGATGCGGGTCGGGGTGGTGGTCTCCGACGCCCGCGACAAGACGGTCACCGTCGAGGTCCCCTCGTCGTTCAAGCACCCTCGCTACGACAAGGTGCTGCGTCGGGTCACGAAGCTGCATGTCCACGACGAGGCCAACGAGGCCCGGGTCGGGGACACCGTGCGCATCGAGGAGACCCGGCCGCTCTCCAAGCAGAAGCGGTGGAGGGTGTCCGAGATCGTGGAGCGTGCCCGATGATCCAGCAGGAGAGCAGGCTGAAGGTCGCCGACAACACCGGCGCCCGGGAGGTCCTGTGCATCCGGGTGCTCGGGGGCTCGACTCGACGGTACGCCGGGATCGGCGACGTCATCGTGGCCACCGTCAAGGACGCCACCCCGGGCGGCACCGTCAAGAAGGGCGAGGTCGTGAAGGCGGTGGTCGTTCGCACCCGCAAGGAACGGCGCCGCCAGGACGGCACCTACATCCGTTTCGACGACAACGCCTGCGTGATCATCGACAACAACCAGCAGCCCCGGGGCACCCGCATCTTCGGCCCGGTCGCCCGGGAGCTGCGCGATCGCAAGTTCATGCGGATCGTGTCGCTCGCCCCGGAGGTGCTCTGATGAAGATCAAGGCGGGCGACAGGGTGATCGTGATCGCCGGTAAGGACGCCGGCAAGCAGTCGCGTGTGGCCAGGGTCTTCCCCAAGGACGGAATGGTCATCGTCGAGGGCGTGAACACGGCCAAGCGTCACCAGAAGCCCCGCGGCCAGACGATGCAGGGCGGGATCATCGACAAGGACATGCCGATCCACGTCTCCAACCTGATGATCGTGTGCCCGGACTGCGGCCCGACCCGCATCGGCCACACGGTCGACGCCAAGGGCAAGCACCGGGTGTGCCGCAAGTGCGGGAGGGTGCTGTGACCCCCCGGCTGAAGGAGCGATACCGCACCGAGGTGGCGCCCAGGCTGCAGGAGCAGCTCGGGTTGGAGAACGCCATGCAGGTGCCCCGCCTCGAGAAGATCGTCGTGAACATGGGGGTCGGAGAGGGCGTCGTCGACCGCAAGCAGGTCGACTCCGCCATCGACGAGCTCACCCTCATCACCGGTCAGCGTCCGAGGCTGAACCGCGCCCGCCGGTCGATCGCCGGTTTCAAGGTGCGTGAGGGGATGCCGGTCGGCGCCTCGGCCACCCTCCGGGGCGATCGAATGTGGGAGTTCTTCGATCGCCTCATGGCGATCGCGATCCCCCGTATCCGGGACTTCCGCGGGCTCAACCCGTCCTCGTTCGACGGGCGGGGCAACTACTCGTTCGGGGTCACCGAGCAGCTCATCTTCCCTGAGATCCAGTTCGACCAGGTCACGACGACCCGGGGGATGGACATCACCATCTGCACGACGGCCGTCGAGGACGACCATGCCAGGGCCCTGCTGGAGTCGTTCGGGTTCCCATTCCGCAAAACCGAGGCGAGGGCCTGAGGAGGTCGAGATGGCGAAGAAATCCATGATCGCCAAGGCCGGTCGCACCCCTCGGTTCAAGGTGCGGGCCTACAACCGCTGCAAGCGCTGCGGCCGTGCCCGCGCCTACTTGCGCGACTTCGGCATGTGCCGGATCTGCGTGCGGGAGCTGGCGTCGTCCGGCGAGCTGCCCGGAGTCAGAAAGGCGTCGTGGTAGTCATGATGACCGATCCCATCGCCGACATGCTCAACCGCATCCGCAATGCCGTGGCCGTCGGGAAGACGACCGTGGCGATGCCGTCCTCTCTGATGAAGGAGGGCATCGCCGGGATCCTCGCCGCCGAGGGCTTCATCGACGGCTTCGAGGTCGAGGCCGGCGACGGCCCCCATCGGACGCTGGTTCTCAGGCTTCGGTACGGCGCCAAGCGCACGCCGGCCATCCAGGGCCTGTCCCGGGTGTCGCGACCCGGCCACCGGATCTACCGGGGGGCGGGCGAGATGCCTCGTATCCAGGGGGGCATGGGCGTGGCCCTGGTCTCCACCTCTCAGGGCCTGCTCACCGACCGCGAGGCGCGCCGTCGGCGTCTCGGTGGCGAGATCCTGTGCGAGGTGTGGTGACATGAGCCGAATCGGGAAGATGCCGATCCCGGTGCCGGGTGGCGTCGAGGTGAGCGTCGCCGGACGGCGCGTCGAGGTGAAGGGGCCCAAGGGCACCCTGAGCCGCTCGTTCCACGAGCGCGTGTCGGTCTCGGTGGACGATGGCACCGCCACCGTCGCACGGTTCGACGACAGCCGGGAGGCGCGAGCCCTCCACGGCCTGTCCCGGGCACTCCTCGCCAACATGGTGACGGGCGTCTCGGAGGGGTTCGCCCGTGAACTCCAGATCGTCGGCGTCGGGTACCGGGCCGTGCTGAAGGGCGAGGACCTGGAGCTGCTGGTCGGGTACAGCCACCCCGTGCAGGTGGCGGCCCCCGACGGCATCACCTTCGAGGTGCCCGAGCCGACCAAGGTGGTCGTGCGGGGGATCGACAAGGAGCAGGTGGGCCAGGTCGCATCGGACATCCGCAAGGTCCGCCCGCCCGAGCCCTACAAGGGCAAGGGCATCCGGTACGTCGACGAGCACGTCCGGCGCAAGGCCGGCAAGGCAGGTAGATGATGTCGAGCAACCGACTCGCCGCACGGTCGCGAAGGCACGACCGGGTGCGCAAGAAGATCTGGGGATCGGCCGACCGTCCGCGGCTCGCCGTCTACCGGAGCAACCGGTACATCTACGCCCAGGTGGTCGACGACGATCGTGGCCACACGGTCGCCGCGGCCTCATCCCAGGAGACGGGTCTACGAGACCGATCGTTGACGGTCGAGACGGCGGCCGAGGTCGGCAAGCTCGTGGCCGAGCGCGCCAGGGAGGCGGGGGTCTCCTCGGTCGTGTTCGACCGGGGCGGGTACCGGTTCCACGGTCGGGTGAAGGCACTGGCCGATTCGGCCCGTGACGGCGGCCTGGAGTTCTGAGGAGCGATTCGATGGCAGAGGCACAGCAGTACGACGAGCGGGTCGTCAAGATCAACCGGGTCGCCAAGGTGGTCAAGGGTGGCCGCCGGTTCTCCTTCACCGCGCTCTGCGTGGTGGGCGACGGCAACGGCCGGGTCGGGGTCGGCTACGGCAAGGCCAAGGAGGTCCCGGCGGCGATCCAGAAGGGCATGGAGATCGCCCGCCGCTCGATGATGGTCGTGCCGATGGCCGGCCAGACCCTCGTGCACGAGGCGATCGGGGTGCACGACGCCTCGCGGGTGCTCGTCAAGCCTGCCGCCCCCGGTACCGGAGTGATTGCCGGCGGGGCCGTCCGACAGATCCTCGAGGCCGCCGGCATCAAGGACGCGTTGGCCAAGTCGATGGGCTCGCCCACCCACCTCAACGTGGCCCGGGCGACGATGCACGCCCTCCGGTCCCAGCGGCGACCCGACGACGTCGCCCGGCTCCGGGGCAAGCGTCCCGAGGACTTCATGCCGCCGGCCCTGCTGGCCGCCTACCGGTCGACCGAGGCGATGCGCGCCCGGTCGGAGATCTGAGGTGACGGTCGTGGCCGAGAAGACGATCCGAGTGACCCTGCGCCGCAGTGTGATCGGGCAGAAGCCCAAGACCAGGGCGACCGTCCGCGGGCTCGGCCTGCGGAGGCTCAACCAGACGGTGGAGCACCGGGACACCCCCGACGTGCGCGGCATGATCCACAAGGTGCGCCACCTCGTGGAGGTCGACGAGAAGTAGGCCGTCGCACGGCTCACGTAGGACGTGAGACGTGAGACGTGAGACGGAGGTGAACACCATGGCCGACGAGACGAGAGACCAACTGAAGCTCCACGACCTGCAACCGGCCCCCGGATCGAAGCGGGAGCGGGTGCGGGTTGGACGCGGCGAGCGCGGGCGCCGGGGCAAGACCGCCGGCCGCGGCATGAAGGGCCTCAAGGCGAGGAACTCGCTGCGAGCCAGCTTCGAGGGCGGACAGACGCCGCTCTTCCGCCAGACCCCCAAGCTCAAGGGCTTCACTCCTCCGTTCCGGGAGGAGTACGCCATCGTCAACCTGGACGCGCTCGCTGCGTTCGGCGCCGGCGCCACGGTCGGCCCCGACGAGCTTCGAAGCCGGGGCCTGATCCGGCACCGGGGGCGGGTGAAGGTCCTCGCCCAGGGCGATCTCGACAGGGCGCTCACCGTGCGGGCCCACGCCTTCAGCTCGGCCGCCCGCCGGAAGATCGAGTCCGCCGGCGGCACGGTCGAAGTCCTCGAGGGCTGAGTGGCCACCGTCCTGCGCTCGGCGTTGGCCGCTCCGGCTGCCAAGATGCAGGCGGCGGGCCGGCGGCCGTCACCCTCCACCCCAGCGAGCGAGTCGAATCCCACCCCATGAGCGTCCTCTCCATCTACCGCAACATGTTCCGGATCCCGGACCTGCGGGCAAAGATCCTCTTCACGCTCGCCATGTTCGGCATATACCGGCTCGGCGCCACGATCCCGGTTCCCGGCATCGACCTCGATGCCGTGCGCCTCTTCCAGCAGCAGCAGCAGGCCGGCGGGATCTACGGGCTCCTCAACCTCTTCTCCGGCGGTGCCCTCGAGCAGTTCTCGGTGTTCGCCCTCGGCATCCTGCCCTACATCACCGCCTCGATCATCATGCAGTTGCTGACGGTGGTCATCCCGAAGCTCCAGGCGCTCCAGGACGAAGGCGAGTCGGGTCGCAAGGTCATCACCCAGTGGACCCGCTATCTCACGGTGGTCCTGGCCCTCATCCAGTCGACCGGCTTCACCTACCTGTTCCACGTGGGGACGTTCACCGGTGGCATCGACCTCGTGCCGCAGTACAGCCCAGGGCGGGTGGCACTCATCGTCCTCACGATGACGGCCGGTACCGCCTTCGTGATGTGGCTCGGCGAGCTCATCACCCAGAAGGGCGTCGGCAACGGCATGTCGTTGTTGATCTTCGTGTCGATCCTCAGCCAGTTCCCGTTCGTCTTCGGCCAGATCTGGGCGCAGACCGCCGGCGGGATCGGCGGTGCCACCGGCTGGACCCGCTTCATGGTGATCATGGCGATCTTCCTCTTCATGATCGTGGCGATCATCTACGTCGACCAGGGTCAGCGAAGGATCCCCATCCAGTTCGCCAAGCGGGTCCGGGGCCGCAGGGTGATGGGAGGCCAGAGCACCTACATCCCCCTCAAGGTCAACACGGCCGGCGTGATCCCGGTGATCTTCGCCACCTCGATCATGCTGTTCCCCGCCCTCGTGGTGACCGCCATCCCCAGCGACGCCGCCTGGGTCACCGCCGTCCGCAACTGGGTCGATGTGAACCTGGGAGGAGGGGGTGGCTCGATCAGCGGGTGGTACGTGGCACTGCTGTTCGGCCTCATCATCTTCTTCACCTACTTCTACACGGCCATCCAGTTCGACCCTGTGCGGCAGTCGGAGATGCTCCAGCGGCAGGGGGGGTTCATCCCCGGCGTCCGGCCGGGCTCGCAGACCTCCCGCTATCTGGCCCACATCCTCAACCGCATCACCCTGCCCGGGTCGATCTTCCTGGCGACGATCTCGGTGTTGCCGGCGCTGGCCGGGCTCTTCTGGAACATCGCCATCAGCTTCTCGGGTGTGTCGATTCTCATCGTGGTGGGCGTCGCCCTCGAGACGATGAAGCAGATCGAGAGCCAGCTCACGATGCGCAACTACGAAGGGTTCCTCACGTGAGCTTCGCTCACGGCGTCTCACGTCTCACGTCTCACGTCTCACCCGTCGTGGGACGTGGGGCCCGTGACGTGCGACCTGTGACGCCGGAGGCGTCACCGTGAGACTCCTGTTCGTCGGTCCCCCCGGGGCCGGGAAGGGGACCCAGGCCGCCCGGGTCGCCGAGCGCCTCGGCATCCCCCACGTGTCCACCGGCGACATGTTCCGTGCCCTCGACGACACCACCGATCTGGGACGGCGGGTGAAGGCGATCATGCAGGCCGGCGACTACGTGTCCGACGGCATCGTCGTGGAGATGCTGGAGGAGCGTATCGCCCGGCCCGACGCCGCCGGCGGGTTCATCCTCGACGGCTTCCCCCGCACCGCCGGGCAGGTGTCGGCGCTCGACGGGCTGCTGGGCGAGGACGGGCTCGACCGGGTGGTGGTGTTCGAGGTGGACGAGGATGAGCTGGTGGCCCGGATGCTCTCGAGGGGCCGTGCCGACGACACCGAGGAGACGATTCGCAACCGGTTCCGGGTCTACGAGGAGCAGACCGCTCCGCTGATCGAGGAGTACGACCGGCGCGGCAGGGTGATCCGTGTACACGGGGTCGGCAAGATCGACGAGATCACCGAGCGGGTCCTCGACACCATCGAGGCATGACGGCGCACGGCGCACGGCGCACGGCGCATCGCGGTGTTTCATGATCACCATCAAGACCTCCCACGAGTTCGAGAAGATGGCGGTGGCGGGTCGATGCGTCGCCGCCGTCCACGCCGGGGTGAGGGAGGCGGCCAAGCCCGGCGCCTCCCTACGAGAGCTCGACGCCGTGGCGGCCGCAGTGATCGCCGGGCACGGGTGCACCCCGTCGTTCCTCGGGTATCACGGATATCCCGCAACGATCTGCGCATCGCCCAACGACGTCGTCGTCCACGGGATCCCGTCGGACCACCGACTCGAGGAGGGGGACCTGCTCTCCATCGACGCCGGCGCCATCTACCAGGGGTTCCACGGTGATGCCGCGTTCACCATGCCGATCGGCGAGGTGTCCGAGGACGCCCGCCGGCTCATCGAGGTGACCCGCGAGGCGATGTGGGCCGGGATCGCCGCGGTTCGGCACGGCGCCCGGGTCGGGGACGTGGGGGCCGCGGTCGGGGGGGTGGGCGAACGGGCCGGGATGGGCGTGGTGCGCGAGTACGTCGGACACGGGATCGGGCGCCAGATGCACGAGGAGCCGCAGGTTCCGAACTACGGCGCCCCCGGTAAGGGGATGAAGCTCCGCACCGGCATGGCCATCTGCATCGAGCCCATGTTCAATCTCGGCACCTGGGAGACGACGGTCGACCCCGACGGCTGGACGGTGCGCACCGCCGATGGCTCGCTGTCGGCCCACTGGGAGCACACCGTGTGCATCACGCCGGACGGCGTGGTGGTGACCACGCTCCCGGAGGGGACGGAGGTTCCGGTGCCGTTGGGCTGACGTCCAACGGCATGGAGTACGCAGTACCACCGGGTACCCCAGCCCGGTTTGCCTTCACCTCAGGTCCACGCGTACAATCCCGGTCCGGCTTCCGGGTCGGTTGCGTCTGCACGCACCCGATCGTCGGGCTCGCACCCATCGTCTCACGAGTCGACGGTGTGTCGTGCCCTCTGTGCCCGCCGCCGGGCAACCCCGGACGACCGTGGACCACGTAGTCGATGGCGGCCGGCGCGGGCGCGAGTCCGTCGATCCGGATGGAGTGACTGATGAAGGTTCGACCTTCCACCAAGAAGATGTGCGAGAAGTGTCGGATCATCCGGCGGCATGGTCGCGTGTGGGTGATCTGCCCCAACCCCCGTCACAAGCAGCGGCAGGGCTGAGCGATGGCACGTATCGCCGGCGTCGACCTCCCCCGCGACAAGCGGCTCGAGATCGGCCTGACCTACATCTACGGCATCGGACGGACCAGGGCCGAGCAGATCTGTGACGCCGTCGGCATCGAACGTGGCACCAAGATCCGGGATCTCACCGAAGATGAGGCGACCCGGATCCGGCGCTACATCGAACAGAGCTACCAGGTCGAAGGCGATCTGCGCCGCGAGGTTCAGCAGAACATCAAGCGCAAGGTCGAGATCGGCAGCTACCAGGGGATCCGGCACCGTCGAGGGCTCCCCGTCCGCGGACAGCGGACCCACACGAACGCCCGGGGCCGCAAGGGCCCGCGGCGGGCGATCGCCGGGAAGAAGAAGATCGGGAAGAAGTAGGAGTCGCCCTTGGCTGAGAAGGGTCAGAAGCGGGTACGTCGTCGTGAGCGAAAGAACATCGCCCACGGGCAGGCGCACATCAAGGCCAGCTTCAACAACACCATCATCAACATCACCGACCAGGCCGGCAACACCATCGTGTGGACGTCGGGCGGGTCGGTCGGGTTCAAGGGATCCCGCAAGTCGACTCCCTACGCCGCCCAGGTGGCGGCCGAGGAGGCGGCACGTCGCGCCGGCGAGCACGGCATTCGCAAGCTCGACGTCATCGTCGCGGGCACCGGCTCGGGGCGTGACACTGCGGTGCGCACCCTCCAGAACATGGGGATCGAGGTGACCGGCATCCGTGACGTCACCCCCTTCCCCCACAACGGCTGCCGTCCCAAGAAGCGCCGGAGGGGTTGAGGATGGCTCGGTACACCGGTCCCCGTCACAAGGCCTGCCGCCGCGCCCGCCAGCCCCTGTGCCAGTCCAAGAAGTGCCCGGTCGACCGCCGCCCGTACCCACCGGGTGATCACGGTCGAGGCCGCATCCGGGAGAGCGACTACCTGGTCCAGCTCCGCGAGAAGCAGAAGCTGCGCACCATGTACGGCGTCCTCGAGCGCCAGTTCCGCCGGTACTACGAGCTCGCCGCCCGCCAGCCCGGCATCACCGGCGACAATCTCCTGCGGCTCCTCGAGTCCCGGCTCGACAACATCGTCTGGCGATCCGGCCTCGCCGCCACCCGGCCACAGGCTCGGCAGCTCGTCAATCACGGCCACTTCCGTGTGAACGGGAAGAAGGTCGACATCCCCTCGTACCGGGTGAGGCCCGGCGACGTGGTGTCCGTAAAGGACCGGAGCCAGGAGCTCATTGCCATCCAGCACGCCGTGGACACCCTTGGCCGTCCCGTGCCGGAGTGGCTCGACGTGGACCACGGCGACCGCAAGGTCGTGGTGAAGGACCTCCCGTCCCGCCACCAGATCGACACCGCCATCAACGAGCAGCTCATCGTCGAGCTCTACTCGAAGTGAATCCTCGAGCCCCCAGGGAGTACGCATCGTGCTGATCGTCCAGCGACCCCAGATCCACGAAGAGCAGATCACGGACCTCAGGTCACGGTTCGTGGTGGAGCCGCTGGAGCCCGGCTTCGGATACACGCTCGGCAACACACTGCGACGGACCCTGCTGTCCCGGGTACCCGGTGCGGCGGTGACCTCGCTGCAGATCGAGGGTGTCCAGCACGAGTTCTCGACCGTGCCGGGCGTGGTGGAGGACGTCGTCGACATCATCCTCAACGTCAAGCGGATCGTGGTCCGGATGGCCGACCACGATCCCCAGACGCTGTACCTGTCCGCCAAGGGGGCGGGCGAGGTGAAGGCCGGCGATCTCAAGGTGCCGGCGGGCGTCGAGATCGTGAACCCGGACTTCCACATCGCCACCATGTCCGCCGACGGAAGGCTCGAGATGGAGCTGGTGGTCGCTCCCGGCGTCGGGTACCGGAGCGCAGAGTCGAACAAGGGAACCGGGGCGATCGGGGTGATCCCGATCGACTCGATCTTCTCGCCGGTCCGCAAGGTCGCCTACGTCGTGGAGAGCACCCAGGTCGGCCAGATGACCAACTTCGACCGCCTCGTGCTCGACGTCGAGACCAACGGCGCCATCCCTCCCTCCGAGGCGGTGTCCTCGGCCGGCAAGACGCTGCGGGAGCTCCTCTCGCTGTTCGCCGACATGGGGGAAGGCGTCGGCCTGGAGCTCGGCGACGTCCAGATCGGTGACAGCGGCTCGCCCGACCTCGAGCTTCCCATCGAGGCGCTCGACCTG
>JAWOJB010000019.1:0-2835 GCA_046484325.1 Acidimicrobiia bacterium
CTGGCGGATCCGCTCGCCGAAGGCGTTCAGCACCCGGGCGGCCGGCCCGGGTGCCAGCCCGAAGATCAGCAGCTCGGGGTGGTCGAGCCCGAACAAGCCGATGGTGTAGGCGAATGGGGGCCCGTGATCCTCCGGCTCGTCCTCGTGACCGGGTGCCGTGCACCCGTCCCCTCCTACGTATTGGATCATCCAACCGTGCCTTCGGATCGTCTCGGTCCGATGCGCATCGACCTGGTCGATCCAGGCCAGCATGCGTGCGTCCATGCCTCGCTCCTCGTCGGCGTCGTCGGAGAAGCTACGGGACGGGTGTGACCCTTTCGATGGCCTCGATCGACGGCGGGAGGTCGACCCCCTCGGTATGGTGCCGTCGTGGCCGTATCCGTGGTCTTCGCCGAGGACGCCTACATCGTCCGCGAGGGGGTGCGCCTGCTCCTCGAAAGCGCCGGCTACGACCTGGCGGCATCCGTGAAGGACTACGACGAGCTCCTCGCCGCCGTCGACGCCCACCGGCCCGAAGTGGTCATCACCGACATCCAGATGCCCCCCACCCGGACCGACGAAGGGGTGCGCGCAGCCCGGGCGATCCGGGATCGGTATCCCGACACCGGTGTCGTGGTGCTGTCCCAGTACGTCGAGCCCGAGTACGCGCTCACCCTGTTCGAGAAGGGTTCGGCGGGTCTCGCCTACCTCCTCAAGGAGCGTCTCGGCGACCTCGAGCAGCTCGAGCACGCCATCGACCAGGTCCGGGCAGGTGGTTCGGCGGTCGACCCGAAGGTGGTCGACGCTCTCGTCGACGCCCGCACCCGACCCGCCTCCAAACTCGATCGGCTCACCGACCGGGAGCGAGAGGTCCTCGGCGAGGTGGCCCGGGGGAAGAGCAACTCGGCGATCGCCGGCACACTGTTCCTGTCGGAACGGGCCATCGAGAAGCACATCAACGCCATCTTCACCAAGCTCGATCTGCTGCCGGAGAAGGACACCAACCGCCGAGTCAGTGCCGTGCTCCTCTTCCTCGCCGAGCAGAGTTGATGAGTGTGGTTGTCCACACCCCGATTCACCGGCCTGCCGTCTTCCTCTAGCTCGACCGCCGAGCGAATATGCCGGAGTGCAGGTGACCGTGGACCAGGTACGCGTGCTCATCGTCGACGACCAGGAAGCCTTTCGGTCGGCGGCTCGGCTCGTCGTCGAGCTCACCGACGGCTTCTCCGTCGCCGGCGAGGCGGCGACGGGCGAGGACGGCGTGGCCATGGCCGCCGACCTGGCCCCCGCCCTCGTCCTCATGGACATGAACCTGCCCGGCATCGACGGGCCGGAGGCGACCCGCCGCATCCTGGCCGCCAACCCCGAGGTCAAGGTGATCGGGCTCTCCACCTACGAGGAGTACGAGGCGCGGGCGCTGGCCGCCGGGGCGGTTGCCTTCCTCCCCAAGTCCAGCTTCGAGCCGTCGGTGCTGCACCGCATATGGACGGCGGTCGCCGACGGGGACGCCTTCTAGTCCACCGCCGGCTCCCGGTCGAGGGAGACCTCCCCGGCCACGGTCGTCCCCGACCCGGGTGCCGACCTGACCCACACCCGGCCGCCGACCGCGTCGACCCGGTCGCGCAGGTTGGCGAGGCCCGAGCCCGCCGCCACCATCGCCGGGTCGAACCCGGGGCCGGCGTCGGATACCGTGAACGCCAGCAGGCCCTCGCGCTCGCCGACCTCGACCCGGATCGGGGGGGTGGCGTGCTTCACCGCGTTGGTGATCGCCTCGGCGACGTCGAAGTAGACCGCCGCCTCCACTTCGGGCGGGTAACGGCCGACCCCGTCGCCGTGAACCTCGACCGGCACCGGTGCGCCGGCGGCGAGCGCCGACAGCGCAGCGCCCAGCCCGTCGCTCTGCAAGACCGGCGGGTAGATGCCCTTGGATAGGCGCCGCACCTCGTCGAGGGCGGCCTGCGTCTCCTCGCCGAGCCCCGCCAAGAGGGCCGCCAGCCGCTCGGCGCCCTGCTCGGCGGCCGCCCGCTCCACCAAGGCCAGGTTGACCTTGATGGCGAGGACCTGCTGCTGGGCGCCCTCGTCGAGCTCCCGCTCCAGCCGTCGCAGCTCCTGGTCCTCGGCGTCGACTAGCCGCCGCCGCGACCGGTCCAACTCGCGTGCCTTGGCGGCGAGGGATTCGTTGAGCCGCTGGTGGCCGAGCACTGCCCCCGCCGAGCCGGCCAGGTCGCGCAGCAGGGCCCGCTCCTGGGTCGACAACCGTCCGCCGCGGGGTGCCACCACCTCGAGGGCACCGACCGTCTCCCCATCGTGTTCCACCTGGAACACGGTGTCGGCCGACAGGTCGATGTCAGCCTCGGGTGGGCTTCCCGGCCCGCTCGTCGCCACCGGTCGCATCCCACCCGGCTCTCCCAGCCAGATGGTGGCCCGCTCTGCGCCGGTCCCGTCGACGACGAGGTCGGCCATCCGGTCGAGGAGCCGGTCGGGCTCCGCCGAGCCGGTGAGCCGCCCGGTGACGTCGGACAGGACCTCGTAGGGCGTCGCCCGATGCCCGTACGCCAGTCGGTTGGCCCATCGCTGAGCGACGTGGCGGACCGGCTCGAACGCCAATGCCACCGCCGCGGTGGCGAGGATCGGCGCCCAGCCCTCGCCGGCGGCGCCGATCCGGGAGCCGACACCGATGACGACCGTGGCGTAGACGAGGGCGATGAACCCGGCGAGGACGGCGAACGCCACGGTGCGGTTGATGACCACGTCGACGTCGTAGAGGCGGTACTTGCCGATGGCGACCGCCAGCGACCCGACCAGCACCACCAGGCCGACGGCCAGTAGGGCCAAGGCGACCCCAACGTCCCCGGC
>JAWOJB010000082.1:0-11316 GCA_046484325.1 Acidimicrobiia bacterium
GCCGGGGGACAAACCAGGATGTGAGCGATGCGCCATGGGCGATGCGCTGTGCGCTTTGTCCCCCACCGAGTGGGGGAAGGGGCCCCCGCGGCGAAGCCGCGGGGTAGGGGGATGGTGCACGTCGCGGGGTTCGGTCCCCCTACCTCCCGGCTCGCTGACGCTTGCCGGCAGGGACCTTCCCCCAGCCTGCGGCCGGGGGACAAACCAGGATGTGAGCGATGCGCCATGGGCGATGCGTTGTGCGCTTTGTCCCCCACGGAGTGGGGGAAGGGGCCCCCGCCGCCGGAGGCGGTGGGGTAGGGGGGCGGTGGACCTCCACGTGGAGGCCTTCCTATGCGCCCTCGCTCCGGGCCTCCCGCCGGTTCCACCACCACTTGTGCAGCTCCATCACCACCACGACGCTCAGTGCGAGGACCATCAGATAGCCCCATTGCGACGGCGGGATCGGATGGACGCCGAGCACGTCCTGGAAGAACGGGATGTAGGTGGCGGCGAGGTGGATGGCGAGCGCCGTGGCGGTGCCGCCGAGCAGGATCGGGTTGCGGAGCGGGTTGATCCTGAACAGGGAAATCCGCTCCGACCGGGCGTTGCCGATGTGGAAGATCTCGAACAGCACGAAGAGCTGGACGAGCAGGTTCCGGGCATCGGTGGTGTCGAGGTCCTGGTTCGCCGACCAGAGCCACAGTCCCACCCCGCCCATCACCAAAGCCGCCAGCAGCGTCCGTTCGATCATGAGCCGGTTGAATATCGGCTCCGACGGTGATCGGGGCGGGCGCCGGAGGACGCCGTCCTCGCCGGGTTCGAAGACGAGCGCCACGCCCTGGATGCCGTTCGTGACGAGGTTCAGCCACAGGAGCTGGACGGCGGTGAGTGGAACGCCCAGGCCCAGCATGAGTGCCGACAACATGAGGGTCACCTCGGCCGCTCCCGTCGAGATGAGCAGGTAGATCACCTTGCGCACGTTGTCGTAGGCGATCCGGCCCTCCTCGACGCCCGCCACGATGCTGGCGAAGTTGTCGTCGGTGATGACGAGGTCGGATGCCTCCCGTGCGACGTCCGTACCGCTGCGGCCCATCGCCACTCCGAGGTTGGCCTGCCGGAGCGCCGGAGCGTCATTGACCCCGTCGCCGGTGACCGCCACGTACCTGCCGTTCGACTGCCAGGCCTCGACCACCCTCAGCTTGTCTTCGGGGGTGGCACGGGCGATCACCGAGTACCGGCCCACCTCTGCCCTCAGTTCCTCGTCCTCGAGCCGGGCCAGGTGCCCACCCTCGAGTACCGGGGCGCCGCTCTCGGCCAGGCCGATCCGGTGGGCGATCACCCCAGCCGTCGTGGCGTGGTCACCGGTGATCATCACGACGTCGATTCCCGCCTCCCGGCACCTGGCGATGGCCTCGGGCACGCCCTCTCTGGGAGGGTCGCTCATCCCCACGAGCCCGAGGAACACCAACCCGGTCGGATCGGGCGGTGAGGCCTCTTCCTGGACCGCTTCGCCCGTCTCGGCGTCGGCCAGGGCGATCACCCGCTGCCCGGCGGCCATCAGCTCCTCGACCGCGGCCATCACCCGGTCGGGATCGAGTGCTCGTGCCTCGCCGGAAGCGTCGTCGAGCTCGGCGTCGCACATCGCCAAGACCCGCTCGGGGGCACCCTTCACGCAGGTGAGCCCGCCACCGTCCCGCACGTGGAAGCTGGCGGAGTAGCGGCGCTCCGGCTCGAAGGGGATGGTGGCCAGCGTGTCGTGCTCGGCCGCGAACCGCGTGGGATCCATGCCGGCCTTGATGGACAGGGCGAGGAGGGCCACGTCGGTGGGGTCTCCCGACCAGACCCAGCCCTCCGAGGCGTCGGCGTCCTCGGCCAGCGAGGCCTCGTTGGCCAGGCACCCCGCCCGCAGCAACCGGCCGAGGGCGGGGTGCTCGGCGGCCATGACGGCCCGGCCGCCGGCGCGCAGCTCGCCCTCGGGGACGTAACCGGTGCCGGTCGCCTCGTATCGCCGTCTCCCCGCCACCAGGTGCTCGACGGTCAGCTCGTTGCGGGTCAGGGTGCCGGTCTTGTCGGTGCCGATCACGCCACAGCTGCCCAACGCCTCGACGGCCGGCAGGTGACGAACCACCACCCGGCGCTTGGCCATTCGCGACACGGCGATCGCGAGAGCGACGGTGAGGGCGATGGGGAGGCCCTCGGGCACCGCCGAGACGGCCAACGCGACCGCCCCGAGCAGCAGCTCCCCGAACTCCTGGCCCTGAGCCGTGCCGATCCCGATGATCACGAAGATGACGCCGATGGCCACCCATCCGATAACCCGGGCGAACTTCTCCATGCTCACCACGAGCGGGGGAGGGGTGGGCTTGGCGGCGGCGAGTCGGGTGGCGATCGCCCCGACCGCCGTGGAGGTGGCGGTGGCAACGACCAGGCCCGAGGCGCGACCCGAGGTCACAACCGTCCCGGCGAACGCCATGTTCCTCCGGTCGGCGAGAGCAGTGCCTTTGTCGAGCACCGCCTCTGCCTCCTTCGTGGCGGGCATCGACTCGCCGGTCAGCAACGACTCGTCGACCCGGAAGGCCCTGCTGTCGACGAGACGGACGTCGGCGCTCACCCGCATGCCCGACTCGAAGAGCAGCACATCGCCAGGCACCACCTCCTCGCCGTCGACGTCGACTGCATGTCCGTTGCGCCGGACCCGCGCCCTGGAGCGGACGAGCCCGGCCAGCGCCAGCACCTCTTGCTCCGCCTTGTTCTCGTTGTAGAAGCCGATGGCGGCGTTGATGAGCAGCACAGCGACGATGAAGCCGGCGTCCTTGCCCTCGCCGAGGGACACGGCGACCACCGCCGCCGCCACGAGGATGTAGATGAGCGGGCTCTGGAACTGACGGAGCAGGATGCGCCACTTCGATGTGGCCTTGGGTGGCTCGAGGGCGTTGGGCCCGAAGCGCTCCAGCCTGTCGGCGGCCTCGTGGGTCGACAGACCGCCGAGACCGACGCCGAGGCTCTCGGCGACGGCGTCGGGTTCCTCGGAATGCCAGGCGCCGGCCGATTCCGGCGCCGTCCGCCCATCCGCCTGGCGGTGGTCTGCCATCGGTGGCTCCTTTCGACTCGACGTTGCCCAGGGAGGATGGTCGGTTTGGGGGTGGCCGGGCAAGACGGGCCGTTGGTACCCTGTTCGCATGCAGCCGCCCTGCGTGACGGCGTTCGCGATCGCCACCGTCGCCTCCCGGCGACCCGGGACCGGGTCGTGACCGAGGAGAGCTTCGTCCTCTTCGCGGCCATCCTGGCCCTGGCCGCCGTTGCGGGCACCATCGCCAGCAAGCTCCGTCAGCCGGTGATCGTGGCCTTCATCGGGGTGGGCATCCTCGTCGGCCCGGTGGGCCTGGGTTGGGTGGTGGGTGGCGGCCAGATCGAGCTGCTGGCCAAGCTCGGCATCGCCGTCTTGCTGTTCCTGGTCGGCCTCAAGCTCGACCTCCACCTGATCCGGACGACGGGCCCGGTGGCGCTGGCCACCGGGCTCGGCCAGGTCTTGTTCACGTCGGCGTTCGGTTACCTGATCGCCCTCGGCCTCGGGATGGAGCCGCTCACCGCGCTGTACGTGGCCGTGGCCCTCACCTTCTCGTCGACGATCATCATCGTGAAGCTGCTCTCCGACAAGCGGGAGCTGGAGCAGCTCCACGGTCGGATCGCCGTGGGCTTCCTGATCGTCCAGGACATCGTCGTCGTCCTGGTGATGATCGGCCTGAGCGCGCTCGGCAGGGGTGGTGGGCAGGGCCCGGTCGTCGAGATCGGGCTGGTGGCGTTGAAGGGCGCCGGGCTCATGCTGGCGATCGCCCTCGTGATGCGCTTCATCTTCCCCACGCTGTTACCGCTGGTGGCGCGGACCCAGGAGCTGCTGGTGCTGTTCGCCATCGCCTGGGCGGTGGTGCTTGCGGCGTTCAGCGATCTGCTCGGCTTCAGTACCGAGGTGGGGGCGTTCCTGGCCGGAGTCGCGCTGGCCTCGACGCCCTACCGGGAGGCGGTGGGGGCGAGGCTCGTCAGCCTCAGGGACTTCCTCCTCCTCTTCTTCTTCCTCGAGTTGGGTGCTCGGCTCGAGTTCGTCGACGCCAGTCGTCAACTCATCGACGCTGCCATCCTCTCGGCCTTCGTCCTCATCGGAAATCCGCTGATCGTGCTGGCGATCATGGTGGCGATGCGGTACACGGCCCGCACGTCGTTCCTGGCCGGGCTGACCGTGGCCCAGATCAGCGAGTTCTCGCTCATCCTCGCCGCCCTCGGGTTCAGCCTCGGCCACATCGAGACCGCCACCGTGAGCCTCATCACCGTGGTCGGCCTCCTCACGATCGGCATCTCCACCTACCTGATCCTGTACTCCCACCCCATCTATCGACGGCTGGCGCCGTGGCTCACACGCTTCGAGCGCCCTCGCACCATTCCTGAGCCCGCCGGGGAAGATGACGAGGTCGACGTGATCCTGTACGGGTTGGGCAGGTACGGCGGCAGCCTCGCCCGGCGATTCCTGGCGGCTGGGCATCGGCTGCTGGCAGTCGACTTCGATCCGAGGGCAGTCATGCTCTGGAACCGGGATGGCTGCGTCGCCGTCTTCGGCGACGCCGAGGACCTGGAGCTGCTCGCCTCGCTTCCCCTCGATCGGGCGCCGTGGGTGATGAGCACCGTCGCGTCCGTCGAGACGAGTCTCGCCCTGATGGCGGGTCTGCGGGAGCAGGGGTACCGGGGCAGGGTGGCGGTCACGGCCCACACCGTCGCGGACGCCCGGAGGCTGGAGATGGCCGGCGCGGATGCCGTGTTGCGGCCCTTCTCGGACGCCGCCGATGCGGTCATCGCCCTGCTCGACGGGGGGCGCGACGCCACCGTCGACATCTCGTCGGATTCGGTATGAGTGGCATCGACCGGATCCTCGTCGCCTCCGATCTCTCAGCGAAGTCCCTGCTCGCGATCGCGAGGGCGACGATGCTCGCCACCGCCCACCGGGCCCACCTGGGCGTTCTCCGGGTCGTCGATCCGGACGTCGACGACGTCGACCTCGAGGGAGCCGGGGTCGAGCTGCGGGAGGCGCTCGCCCGAACGCCTGCTGCTGTCGGTGCCGATCTCGCGGTCGTTTCGGGCACCCCGTTCGTCGAGATCATCCGACACGCCCGGGCCACCGACGTCGATGTCGTCGTGGTGGGGTACTCCGGCCAGGATGCGGGGCCGCGCTCGGGTCTGGGCACCACCGTCGAGCGGGTGATTCGCAAGGGCGACCGCCCGGTGCTCTCCGTGCGGCGAGGCCCGAGAGGGCCGTATCGCAGGCTGGTGGTCGGCATCGACTATTCCGAGCACTCGGCCCAAGCGCTTGCCTTCGGCTCGGTCCTTGCCCCCGAGGCAGCCGTTCAGGTGATCCACGCCTACCCGTTGCTGGGGGTGCGCAAGCTGGAGGGTGCCGGCGCCTCGCACGACGAGGTCGCGGCCTACCTCCGGACCGTCGAGGTGCGCGAGGCCGAACGCCTCGAGGCCTACGTGCGCGAGCGCGATGTGCGCGGGGTCTCCCATCACGTGATACCGGGACCGGCCCAGACCAGCCTCCCGGCGCTGGCACGGGAGCGACGCGCCGATCTGCTCGTGGTCGGCTCGCGGGGGGCGGCCGGCCTCCGGCACGTGTTGCTGGGCAGTGTCGCCGAGCATTCCCTGCGAGATGCCACGTCCGACGTCCTGGTGGTACGGCACGGAGCCGCCACCTTCGAGCTCCCCTGAGGTGCGGGTACCCGCCGCCTGACCGGTATCCTGAGCACATCACATGACGATCGAGATCGATCCCCGCGCCCAGGTCGCCGAGCTGCGAGCCCGCCTCGCCGATGCCCGGAGGTTCCTTTGACCTCGATGGCAAAGCCTCCGAGCTCGACGAGCTGCGGGAGCTGAGCAGCTCCCCGGACCTCTGGAACGAGCCCGATCGGGCCCGGATGGTCGCCCGCAAGCTCGCCCGCTACGAGAGCCTGTTCATGATGGTCGACGGTCTGACCCGTGCCATCGACGATGCCGAGGTGCTGCTGGAGCTGGCGAGCGAGGCCGGTGACGAGGAGTCGAGACGAGAGGCGATCGGAGAGCTGGCCGGGGTGGCCACCGAGCTCGACCGGCTCGAGCGGGAGTCGCTGTTCTTCGGGGAGTACGACGACGCGCCGGCGATCCTCGGCGTGCACGCCGGAGCCGGCGGGGTCGACGCCCAGGACTGGGCTCAGATGCTCGCCCGCATGTACCAGCGCTATCTCGCTGACCACGGCTTCGCCGTCACGGTCGACGAGGTGACCGAGGGCGAGGAGGCAGGGGTCAAGTCGATCACGATGACGGTGACCGGAGACCACGCCTATGGAGTCCTCGAAGCGGAGCGGGGGGTGCACCGGCTCGTGCGGATCAGTCCCTTCGACTCCAACGCCCGGCGGCACACCTCGTTCGCCGGGGTCGACGTGGTCCCCGAGCTAGGTGACGAGGTGGCGCTCGAGATCCGGGACGATGACCTGCGCATCGACACCTACCGGTCCCAGGGGGCAGGCGGCCAGCACGTCAACACGACCGACTCCGCCGTGCGGATCACCCACCTCCCGACCGGGATCGTCGTGTCCTGTCAGAACGAGCGGTCTCAGCTCCAGAACAAGGGACGCGCCATGACGATGCTCAAGGCCAAGCTGGCCCAGCGGGCGCGGGAGGAACAGGCAGCCCACCTCGACGAGATACGGGGCGACCAGGGCGAGGCCGCCTGGGGCCGGCAGATCCGCTCCTACGTACTCCAGCCGTACCAGATGGTCAAGGACCTGCGGACCGGCGTCGAGATCGGCAACGTCCAGGGCGTGCTCGACGGGGACCTCGACGAGCTGATCGAGGGATACCTCCACTGGCGGCGAGCCCGGCACGAGGTACGCGGCCAGGATTGACTGGCACAGCCAGAGGTCGCTAGTAGCCTTCCGGGGCCAGTTCTTGCGGCGGGCCGAGGGCGGAGGGCCCGGTCGCCGTATCGGAGGGTCCTTTGATCCGGCTTCAGAACGTCTCCAAGGTCTACGAGGGTGGCACCGTGGCCGCCCACGACGTGACCCTCGAGATCCAAAAGGGTGAGTTCGTCTTCCTCGTGGGCCCCTCGGGCTCGGGGAAGTCGACCCTCATCCGGCTGATGCTCCGTCAGGAGCCGGTGACCCGCGGCACGATCTGGGTCGCCGGCAAGGACATCACCCAGCTCCCGGCTTGGAAGGTGCCCTTCCTCCGCCGCAGCATCGGCACCGTGTTCCAAGACTTCAAGCTGCTCCCCAACAAGACGGTGTACGAGAACGTGGCCTTCGCCCTCGAGGTGATCGGCCGCCCTCGGAGCGTCATCCGTCCCCAGGTCGAGCAGGTGCTCGAGCTCGTCGGCCTCTCGGACAAGACCGACCGGCTGCCGCGTCAGCTCTCCGGCGGAGAGCAGCAGCGGGTGTCGGTGGCCCGGGCCTTCGTCAACCGGCCACCGATCCTCCTGGCGGATGAGCCCACCGGGAACCTCGACCCGGCCACCTCGGTCGGCATCATGCGGTTGCTCGACCGGATCAACCGCACCGGGACCACCATCGTGATGGCAACCCACGACCACGCCATCGTCGACGCCATGCAGCGTCGGGTGGTGGCGATCGACGACGGCAAGGTGATTCGCGACGAGCTCCTCGGTCGCTACGAGACCATTGAACAGCCGGCGGTGAGCATGGCCGAGCCGGACGGTGACCTGGGTGAGCCGGCCGTGGTCCAGTCGGGCGAGGCCGAGCGATGAGCCGCCTCGGCTTCCTCGTCCGCGAGGCGCTCATCAACCTCCGCAGGAATGCGCTCGTGGTCACCGGTGCCGTGCTGGCGGTGTTCATCTCGCTCACCCTCGCCTTCGGGGCCCTCGTCGTCAACGAGCTCCTCCGGGTCAACACCCTGGCCTGGCAGGAGGGGGTCCACATCGTGGCGTTCCTCAAGGATCCCGAGCAAGGCGGCCTCGACGTCGACGGCCAGCTGGCGTTGCGGGCCACGGTCGAGGCTTGGGACGAGGTCGAGGCCGTGCGGTATGTCGACAAGGCGGAGGCCTATGAGGAGTTCAAGGAGCTCTTCGCGTCCCGGCCCGAGCTCATCGACGTGGCCAACCCGGCTAAGTTGCCGACCTCTCTCCGGATCGAGCTCGTCGACATCTCCACCTATCGGGACGTCCAGTTCCGGTTGCAGAGCGATCCGGCAGTGCGCGACGTCCGGTCCTTCGGCGAGCAGATCGAATCGCTGTCCTCGCTGTCACGGGTGCTGAACCTGCTCGGCATCGGCCTGGCACTCGTCCTGGGGGTCTCGGCGGTGATCCTCATCGCCAACACGATCCGAATGGCGATCTATGCGCGTCGAGACGAGGTGTCGATCATGAAGCTCGTCGGCGCCTCCAACTGGTTCATCCGGGTCCCGTTCCTGCTGGAGGGCCTGATCGAGGGTGTGCTCGGCGCCGGTCTGGCGGTGCTCACCGTGTGGGTCACCGCCCAGAACCTGCAGGGGCTCGGTGAGAGCATCCGCCTCCTGACCTTCGCCATCCCCACCCAGTTCTTCATCCGATGGGGCGTGGTGTTCGTCGTCTTCGGCGCCGTCGCCGGCGTGCTCGGCTCCTTGCTCGGGCTGAGCCGCCACCTCCGGGAGGCGGACGGGACCGGGCAGTCCGACCGGGACACGGCGCTGGCAGGGGTCTGATGCGACGACGGGCGGGCGCCTCGGTCGCCGTCCTCGCCGCCCTGTCGCTCGCCCTCGGCTGGCTCACTCCAGCCCGGGCGGCGACCTCCTCGGATCTCGACGGCGTGAGGCGGGAGATCGCCGCCCTCGACGACAAGATCCGAGATGCCAGAGCGGGGGCAACCGAGGCCGGCCGGGCGGTGGCAGCTGCCCGGGACCGGGTGGCGGCGGTGGTGTCCGAGCTCGAAGCCCGCCAGGCCGAGATCGACACCCTGCGGGCGCGCATCGGTGAGGAGCAGGCCCGACTGGCGGTATTGGAGGCCGAGCTCACCGTGCTGCGCACGGCGCTGGCCTCGACCCGTAGCGAGATCGTGGCCGCCACCGTCCGCCTCCAGGCGCAGGCCGTCGACCTCTACATCGAGGCGACGTCGTCGACCGGGATCTCGATGCTCTACCTCGACTCGGCCACCGAGGTGGCGGTGAGCCTTGCGTATGCCGAGGACGTATCCGGCCAGACCGAGGAGCTCATCAACGGGTTCGAGGCACTCCGGCGGGCCGAGGAACGCCAGGTCGCAGAGGTCGAGACGACGACGGTGGCGGTGTCCGCCGGGCTGGAGCTGTTGCACGACGAGGAGTCGCGGCTCGGTGAGAAGGTCGCCGAGGTGGAGCGTCTGCGGCGAGATGCCGAGCGGGAGCTGGCCGATGCCCGGACGCTCCTCGACCGGATCAACCGGGAGATCTCCCAGGCCGAGCAGCACAAGGAGGGCCTGCAGGCCGACGCCGCCCGCCTGGAACGGGAGATCCGGGCCCGAGCGAAGGCGGCCGCCTCCTCCGAGCGACCGGGCACCCTGGCCTGGCCCATCAACGGTCGGGTCAGCTCGCCGTACGGCTATCGCATTCATCCCATCCTGGGGACGAGGCGCCTCCACACCGGGATCGACATCGACGGAGGGTCGGGGACGCCGATCCGGGCGGCCGGGGCGGGGACGGTGATCCTGGCCGGGTCGTGGGGTGGCTATGGCAATGCGGTGGTGATCGACCACGGCGGGGGGCTGACCACGGTCTATGCCCACCAGTCGAGGATCGCGGTGTCCCGCAACGGCAAGGTGGCGAAGGGTGACACCATCGGCTACGTCGGCTGCACCGGCTACTGCACCGGTCCCCACCTGCACTTCGAGACCAGGGTCA
The DNA here is from genome assembly GCA_046484325.1 of Acidimicrobiia bacterium. Classification (GTDB taxonomy): domain Bacteria; phylum Actinomycetota; class Acidimicrobiia; order Spongiisociales; family ZC4RG35; genus JAWOJB01. The sequence goes on from JAWOJB010000082.1 coordinate 9,862, forward strand.
ACGGCACGCCCGTCGACCCGATGCGTTACCTGCGCGGATGAGCCGGAAGAGCGCGGATCCGAACACCAAGACGGTGGCGACCAACCGTCGCGCCCATCACGACTTCGAGATCTTCGAGACCTTCGAGGCCGGCCTGGTCCTGGAGGGGTCGGAGGTGAAGAGCCTGCGGGACGGCAAGGCCAACCTCAAAGACTCGTTCGCCCAGGTCAAGGGCGGCGAGGTCTGGCTGGTCGGCATGTACGTCGCCCCCTACTCGTTCTCGCGGGGCGGGGGTCACGACCCCGAGCGAACTCGCAAGCTCCTCATGCACCGCCGTGAGATCGACCGCATCGCCGGGAAGCTGGCCGAGCAGGGTCTCACGCTGGTGCCCCTCCGCCTCTACCTCAGGGAGGGGAAGGCCAAGATCGAGATCGGGCTCGCCCGTGGCCGTCGCACCGTCGACAAGCGTCAGGCCATCCGCGTGCGTGAGCAGAAGCGGGAGATGGAGCGGGCGCTGCGGAGAAGGGGTTGAGCCTCCCCCGGGAGAGGGGTACACCCCGGGGGAGGCTCTGGTGGGTTGGGACGCCGGGATCGTGCCGGCGTCAGCTTGGGTCAGGGACGCCCGCTGCCCTTGCCGGCCTGGTTGGCGGGATGGTCGGGGTTGTCCCCGGGAGGCCCTGCCCACGCCGGCCGGCCGCTGCCCTCCTCGCCGTCCTCGTCCTCGGTCTCCTCGCCGTCCTCGGCGCCGGGGCGACCGTGCTTGCAGGCCGTGGTGACCTCGAGGAGCAGGCCCTCCTCGCTCGGCTCGACCAGCTCCTCGCCGTCCTCGCCCACACCGGTCTCCTTTCCCCAGTCGGTCTGGGCGAAGTGGCGAACCAGACAGCCGATGCCGGTGTAGCCCTGCTCGAGCAGAGAGGCCACGACGGCGCTGACGACGGTGCCGTGGTTGACCTGGCCCTCGGGTCCGGTCACGTCGACTTCGGTCGGCTCCGCCTCCTCGGTCTCGACGCCTTCCTCCGTCGCCTCGGCCCCGTCCTCGTAGTCGGAGATGGTGTAGTAGACGACCATCGCCTCGGGGTCGTACCCGGCCTGGAGCAGCGTGTCGGGGCTGGGATAGGCCATGGCGGGCATCGCCAGCAGCACCATCCCCAGGGCGGCGGTCACGGCCACCAGTCTGCGCATGTGGACCTCCTTGGTCACTCTACGTGGTATGTGTCTACCGAGAGTGGTAGATGTTACCGAGTTCTTCCGGATCCGGTGCCCGGATGGGGTATCATGGGTGAAACCCATGGGGGTGTACTGGTTTCGACGCTGAGTGTCGAAGCGCCGGAAGCGAGCCGAGGTCTCCGGAGTCCTCGTTAAAGAGCCGGAACCAACCAACAAGTGCCGAAGACAACTTCGCACTGGCTGCCTGAGTAACCCTCGGTAGCAGCCCGTCCGCCCGGTGGGCACCCGCCTCGCCGGTGTCGGGCGTCG